>CAUVKE010000281.1:0-2873 GCA_963552415.1 uncultured Treponema sp. | reverse complement strand
GCCTATAATGTTGTACGGGAAGAGGATGCAGCCGAAGACCTGTGCCACGATGCGCTGATTAAGATGACGGAAAAAGGGATGAAGTTTCCGTCTTTAAATGACGCAAAGTATTGGCTTATCAGAGTGGTAAAAAATGCTGCGCTCAACTATGCAAAGCGGAGAGTGTTGGAGCGGAAAGTATATACGCGCGCCTTTAAAGAAGATCAGCGTAAAATGGATTCCGGCGAAACCGCGCTCTTGAAAGAGGAAGCAATTCAAGATGTACAGCAGGCGTTGGAGCAATTACCTGAAAAATTGCGGATCGCATTACAGCTTCGCGAATATACCGAGTTGAATTATAAGGAGATTGGACGTATTCTCGGTATTAGCGAAGGAAATGTGAAAGTTCGTATTTTCCGCGCGCGGGAGTATTTAGCAAAAGTTATAGGAGAAGATAATGTCTATATGCCCTAATAAAGATCTTTTGTCTGCTTATATCGACGATGAAATCCCTTTCCAATGGAAAGAAACAATAGAACAGCATTTACAACAATGTGCTGCATGCAAAAAAATATACGGTCAATATGTGATAGTACATCATTATATGCAAAAAACTATGGCCGGTGTGGAGTTTGATGCGGGCGCTTCTTTTGCTAAATTACTTGAAAAACGAAATGCTGTATTACAGACTAAATTGCAAGCTCAGAAACGCCGATGGAAATTAAGTTCAGGCGAACATTGGTTTTCTTCTTCCATTCGTATTCCCGTGCCTGCAGCGGCTGCTGCCGTTCTGATTTTTGTCTTGCTGCCGCTTATATTGTTCTTCAAAATAGAACATACTGTCAATTCGGTTACTGCTGCGCAGTCTTCTTTTACTCCGATTATTCCCGTTTCGCTTGAGAAACAAAAGCCGATTATCGAAAAGGATTACGGCATTATACAAACAACCGGTACTTCAAATTATGCCGTATCAACCAAAGCCGTAAATACCAACGCTAAATTTTTTACGGTCGGTGAGTTTGCCCGTTTATATTCAAAAGATGAAAATTTATTTCAGCCGGTTGAATCTACAGTCGATCTTAAAATTTCTTCTTCGCCGTTTCCGCTTTCACCGGAGTATCAATCGTTCTACATAGTCACCGACCCTAATATAAGAATCAGCAATCGATGAAGCTTTTTTATCTGATAAGAAAGTATGCCTTTTTTCGCTTTCTTGTTTTTTCATGTGTTATCGGCGGTATAGTGCTCGGTATTATTTTCTTTTCTCGGTCTACCATTCGTCCCAATAGTATTACCGCCGTGTTCCCACAAGTTACCGTACCGGGTGAACGGGTTACCGTAGTAGGTAAGAGTTTTGGACAGCATTCAATCCATTCGTGGCTGATTATCGGCAATAATAAAATTAAATCCGATCGGTGTATTGAATGGACGGATACGAGGATTGTTTTTGAAGCCCCTGATACCCTCTATGAAGATATACTGTACGTGGTAAGTAAGAATAAACAAGGAAATGCCGTTATGCTGGTGAACCGGAGTGTTTTCCCTGTTAGCTCAAAACGTACCACAGACGAAAATCTTCCGTTTATCGACTCTTTAGAAGCCGGTTCCGGTAATGTGGGGGATCTGATTTCCATTCATGGTAAAAACTTCGGTCATACGCGCAATGATTCGGTTGTATTATTTACCGGAACGCAGAATGCCGTTTATACACAAAATACTGCGAAAGAAGCGGTATTGACCGGCGCCGAATGCAGCGAATCGGACTTTGATTACGAATTTTGGAGTGATCGTGAATTGCGGATACGGGTACCCGATGCCGCGGATACGGGGAATATTGTGATTATTACCGAAGCGGGGATGAGTAATCCTATGCCGTTCCGGTTAAAAAATAAATACGGTACGAAAAACTATACGGATACGAGGACTTATCGCCTTGTTGCCGAAGTGGAGATTTTCGATTTTCTTGCAGAGACACCGAACACCTTCTTTTTACAGATACCGCTGCCGCAAAAAACGGAAACACAGCGCGCCGTTACTATTAATTCCGTTCAACCGGAGCCGTTTGTACCGTCATATCAGGGATCCAGTATTTACCGCTTTCATAATGTTGAATCCGGCAGTAAAATACAAATCAGGCAGGAATACAGTGTATCCCGCAGCAAGGTGGAAACGAATGTCAACGTCGCTTCTCTCAGGAAAACGGGACAAAATAATCCGTTTTTGTATGCCGCATATACCGAATCCGACGATTTTCTTCCTGCTGATAATGCTGTTGTTAAAAAGGTGTGCAGGCAGATTATCGGATATGAAACGAATCCATATAATAAGGCGCGGCGTATCTACACTTTTTTAACCTCCGAGATAAAAGTTCGAGAAAGCAGTGCAACAGATGCAGGTCGCCCTATTCTTACTGCTTTGGAAGAAAAGAGCGGCAGTGCGTATGACCTTGCGCTGCTGTTTTGTACGCTTTCCCGTGCTGCCGGCGTACCAGCTATTCCAACCGCCGGATTGTTGGTTGATCGGGAACAAAAATCGGTGCTACATTGGTGGGCGGAGTTCTATATAAACGGTTTCGGTTGGATTCCTGTTGATCCGGCGCTTGCGTCCGGCGTTCCTTTTGATACCGGTGTTGCCGATAAGGGACGATGGTATTTCGGTAATTTGGATGCCTATCATATCGCGTTTTCGCGTGGATATCAAACTCAAGCGCCTATGCTGCCGAACGGTAAAACAATGGAAAAGGTTCGAAGCTATGCCTTTCGGTCTATTTGGGAAGAAGCAACGCCGAATATCAGCGGCTACAGTGCACTCTGGCGTATTCCAAAGATCACGGGTGTTTATTAAATCTAAGGAAACTGTCCAAAAACTGTTACGCAATCCGCTTTAGCGGATAT
>CAUVKE010000280.1:0-2886 GCA_963552415.1 uncultured Treponema sp. | reverse complement strand
AATTCTTGCCAATAATTCCCGATTATATATTTGTGCAGGAAAGCCGTATTGTGCTCCATGCTGCCGGAAAGCATAGAGCTGGGGGAGTGTCATAGACTTCTCACCTTTGTTAGCCGCTATAATCAACTCAAAATCACCGTATGAAAACGGCAGCTGCATAGATGCCCGTTGCTCAATCGGCATTGTTCCTTCAAGCACGATAGGTTTTAACACCACTTTATCATGTTGCTTATCTACAGCTTGGAACAGCATGCGGAGTACAGGCACTCCATCAGTACTCTCAATCGGAATAAGTTTGATGAAAGGAATCCGGCATCGATAAATAATTGTACCGTCTGCAGCGTATTGCGTAATTCCGCAATCTCTCCCGTATACTTCGCGGATACCATTATTACTAATGTACGAAAGACCTTTTATCATTACCGCTGCGGCAGCCCTCGTTTCCGAATCAGTAACGGTAAAACGAATATCCCGTACCGTTTCAAAGAGCGGCAGGGAGGCCGTTTCATCAATAAAGAAAACCTCTTCCAATAGTTTCTTTTGGGTAATATCTATAAATCGGTCTATATCGGGATCTCTTTTGAGCGGGTTATTCTGCTCAATCATCCGTTGTGCGCTCATAAATTGGTAGTATGCTTTGATGTAGTTTCCTTGCTGGATCATCTCATATCCGGCTTTTTTCGCTTGGTATAAACGGATATCGAATTCGGCGGTAAGCTCGGCAATTCCTTTTTCAATTTGGTTCCATGCCTGTGCTGCCAGCCGCAAAGCTTCTTCGCGGTAAGGCGCATTGTCGGCACTCAGCTGATATGCCCGCATTGCATAATAATGCGCGGTATAAAAATCATATTTGTTCATAAACCGCTTACTGATGAACAATGAGCCTTCCGCCGTTAAGTTTTCAGGCTCGGCGGATTCAGATGAGGTTTCGCTGGCGGGAGCTTGCTTGTTATCGGCAACGTATGCTTCATGCAACGCCTTAGCTTTATCAAGAAACTGTAACGCTTCGGGATTGTTTTTCCAAATCCGTAAGGCAGCCTTTGCTTTATCATATGCTTTTTCTGCATCACCATTGCGTAATGAAATATCAGTTTCTTTTATAAAATCGTAATAATCATGTGTTTTAAGTTCGCTGTAACGCCGGTACCCTGCCAACAACGGCGATACTATTTCTATAAATATGATATAAAGCGAAAGGCACAAGAGAAGGATAAGCAATACTTCTTTTAAATAACGCATTAATATATCAGAAAATCTCGGTACGGTATTTTGTCCGCATATACCGAAAATTATGGCATATCCTATCAATACGGCGGAAACCAGTAAGCTCGGCATAATCCGTATAAACAAGATGCTCGTTTCCGCTAATCTCCGGCTTAGCAAAAATTGCGGTAATACATCGATTTTTTTGAAAAAAAATACATATATGAGACAGCATCCGAACCCGATCACAAAATGAATCAAAACAGATAGCCATCCTTTTAGCATCTCAGGCATCTTTATGCGGCGCTCCTTTTTTTTGTCTTTGAAGATATCAGCAGCATTTTTAAACTGCCTATAGCATAGAACACTACGGCTGCGGCACACAAAACAAGCGGAATTCTTATCATGCCGTTTCCTGAATTTGTTACAGGGAGATTAAAGAGCACAGTACGGAATCCTTCCAGCTGTATATACGGATATGCAAGTAACAAGATACCGGAAAGGAGAAGTAAGAAAAGCAGATTAACCAAATTCCATCGTGTTATAATGCATACAAACCAAAATGAACTGACGCAGAAAAAAAGTGCACTTACGAAAAAGAGATATGTCATAAAATTTAACATATAGGCAGCATATACATCAGAAAAAAGGCTGTCAGCTCCCTTTTGTAGTAAGGTTAAAAATAGCGGCTTATTTATAAAAGCCGCCAACGCTTTATCGATGGGCGCCGTTGTTTTGTAAGTTGCTATTGCGTTCTCGATGACGGAAAACTGTGTATAACATACCGGTATGATAACCGTTACGGTAAATATTAAGCACACGAGGAACAGCGTAAGGGCTACGCTCAGCTTTGCAGGGTGCCTCATTAAAAATGTGTACACTCCGATAATAGCCGCCATCACCGCCAACGGGAGTACGTAACACGCTTTTTGCACTATGCAGAGCAGCAGGAGCATCGCCGATTCTGATGCAAACGGGATAGCCATTTCATAACGCACAGCTATCCCGCCGAAAAAAGCAAAGATAACAACTGCGCTTACAAGGCTTACGAAAAAAACGCCGGGAACTAGTAGAGCATTCTTCATAGGTATCCTTAGAGTAGCACGTTATAGCGACAATCGCAAGAGTACGCATATAGGACAAATACTTCAGACAGTTTTAGGGCGCTGATGCATTTGCTCTACTTGGTTTTAAACTTGCTAACCTCTGCCGCCAAACTCTCAATACTCCGCTTATTTTTCTGCGTAATTTCGTTCACTTCCTGTACCGCATTGTTGATTTGTACGGCTCCTGATGCCATCTCGTTCATACTGTCGGTAATGATGCGGGTAAGGTCATCCAGCTTCTGCATCTCCTTTGCAACACCCTCTCCGCCTTTCAACATTTCTTCCGAACCCGCTTGCACTTCTACCGTTACCGTGTTAATGCTCTTAATCGCCGTCAGCACTTCACGGCTGCCGTTTTCCTGTTCGCGCATTGCTTCGGTAAGCCGGTTGCTCATTTCTTTTACCTGTTCGGCGAGTGAGAAAATCGCGTTGAATTTTTCTTCCACCGTTTTTGACGATGTGGAGAGGGTTTCAATTTCACCGGATAGCGTTTTAAGCGTTGCGGTAATGGTCTTTCCTTGTGTAGAAGATTCCTCTGCAAGTTTACGGATTTCGTCGGCAACGACGGCAAAGCCCT
>CAUVKE010000279.1:0-2897 GCA_963552415.1 uncultured Treponema sp. | reverse complement strand
AGGGATAGAGCATATTTGTCAAAGAGAACTCCTTTTTCTTTAAATCTATTTTCTATATACTTAAAGGTCAAATCTTCCCGATGGCATAACAAACGCTCATAATCATGCTGACTATGCTGCCGTATCATTCTTTGAATTTCATCAAAACTTGCAAGCCGTTTTGTACTGCCCACTCTGACATATACCCCCTTTGTATTAAAGCCTTCCCCGTCTTTATAAAAATACGGCTGCTCTTTCCCTTTAAAAATCTTAATTCTAAAGGGTGTCTCATTTGGATAGAGATAAATCAAATGTGTTACATCGGGAGTGAAGGCGTTTACAATCCAATTAGAAAGTATTTCTTCCCACACTTTCTTTTTTTTATCAATGAGATCGTACTGTATGCTGCCGCTGTCATCTATACCTAAATAGATTTCTCCATTGGTACTATTTAAAAAAGAGACGATTTCAGCTTTAAGTGCACTTTGTTTTTTAGGAATATCGATTTTAAACTCTTTTGTATACTCTTCCATACAGCCGCCTTCTTTTATGTAATGAGTAATTACCGCACATTGCACGTACTCCTTTTAATGACCTATTACCCGCTCACACTATCTTCCAATTCTGCTATGTACTTATCAAAATCAGCATATTTGCTGCAAAGTCGAGATATGAAGTTACCATTCGGTTTAACTGCGAAAGTTCTGTTTCGCTTAAAGCCTACAGCAATAATCATTTGCAGTCCGTAGTGTTTTGTGTCATAGCCTTTTCCGTCAGCGGCAGTTATCCGAAAATTTCGGATAACTGAATTTTCTTGCAATTCACTATCAATAAAAATTTTCTTAATATGATAGTTGACTGTTCTTACATCAACATCATACAAAACAGCCATCATTTTTTGAGTCAGCCAAATATTTTCATCTTCATACCGTATTTCGATACTTTCAGCGCTTTTGCCGCCCGCTGCAACAAAAGTCAAATATTCCGCCGCCGAAGATCGAATATCCGTTTTTGTTTTTCTTGTCATATTCTACTCTTAATCTCTTTCCTTCAACGCTTTTGCAAATAGGTGAGGTAAGTACGCGGAGCGAATAAAAATTAACCGGAGGCGTATCTTTGATACGTTGAGGATTAATTTTTATGCAGCGACAAAGTAATTACCCGCATATTTGCAAAAGTCTAGACCCTCCACTCATTCGCTTTAGAATACAGTCGTTGTAGATGGCTGTATTTTCCGCCCTTCTGCATCAGTTCCGCATCGCTGCCGCGTTCGGCGATATTTCCGTCTTCGACAACTAAAATCTCATCGACATTTTTAATCGAGCTTAACCGGTGCGCAATCATAATAACCGTTTTGTTTTTCATCAAATTGGAAAACGCCTGCTGAATTTCGTATTCATTTTCCGGGTCGGCAGCGGCGGAGGCTTCATCAAGAATGATAATATCCGCATTTTTCAAAATAGCGCGGGCAATCGCAACACGCTGAATTTCTCCGCCGGATAAGTGTACACCCTTTGAACCGATAACCGTTTTTTCACGTTCGGAAAATTTTGCTAAAATATCTTCGCAGCGGGCAAGCCGAAGCGCATTCATCACTTCTTCATCGCTTGCATTTTTATTCCCCATTTTGACGTTTTCAAAAATACTTGTTTTAAAGAGCTTCGAGGTTTGAAACACAAAGGCGATACTGCGCATCAGCGCATTCCGTGAATATGACGAAATATTTTTTCCGCCGATTAAAATTTCACCAGAATTTATTTTATAAAAACCAGAGATCAATTTTGCTATTGTACTTTTTCCTCCGCCTGATGATCCGACCAGTGCATAGGTTTTATTCGGTTCCAATGTAAAACTGACATCATTTAAAATCTTTTCTTCCGTGTAACCGAACGATACGTTTTTAAATTCGATCCCGAAGTTCTCAAAGGTTTCTTCCGTACCGTGTTCAAGGTTATCCTTTTCCATATCTGCAAAAAGATTTTCGAGTTTATCTACAACACTTTTTGCCTGAAAGTTATACATACCGACATACATCACGCGCATAAATGCCGAAAAAAGCACACCGGCGATACAGACAAAAAAGACGAGCTTTGCAATGATGAGGTTGGCGTCCGCGCCCTTGTTCATAAAATAAATAGCGGCAGGAATGGTGAATACCGCAAAGAGATTAAACAGCACTTGAAACATCACATACGGCGTACGGCAGCTGAGCGTGTACTTGTATGCCAAATCGGAATAACCGGTAATCGCTTCGTAAAACGCTTTAAAAGATTCAACTGTGCTTCTAAAGATTTTGACAATCTGCATACCGCGGACATATTCAACTGCTTCGGCATTCATCCGTTCCAACGCCGCTTGATACTTCCGCATAAAATCTTTATTGCCCATCATAAACATCATCTGCGCACCGCCGATAAGAGCAACGGCAACCAGTAACAGACCGAGTTTTACATCAACTGCAAATACAATGATAAACATAAAAATCGGTGTAAACAATGCGGAAATATTATCGGGAATTAAATGCGCAACCAGCATGTGCGTCTCTTGTGCATTGTCATCGATCAGCTTCCGGATTTTTCCCGACGGGTTCATATCAAAAAAGGCAAACGATGCATTCATCAAATGATTGATTGCCGTTTTGCGCAAATTCGATTCAAGCCGGAACCCCAGTATGTGCGACGCCCACAAAGCGCTGAAGTATACAACCGAATAGCCCGCCAACAGCGAAACAATCACCGTTGCGTACATCGATCCATCCGTAACATTTTTGCTAACCAAAAGCGCGTACAAAAACTTCCATAGAAACCAAAATGCTCCCATCTGAGAAGCAACTCCCAGCGTAGCGCACACCACCGAAATATACGCACAGTGTATTTTCTCCGGCGTATATTTAAACAACCTTTTATATGTGTCCATTT
>CAUVKE010000278.1:0-2907 GCA_963552415.1 uncultured Treponema sp. | reverse complement strand
AATACCGTGCCTTGGCTGCGGAGCAAGAGTTGCCGAGTAAAATCGCGGTCAAAGTGATAGTTCCAGCCGCGGCTGCCGCTGTTCCCGCCCGTTTCATGAATTTCCGCAACACGGGAAAGGAAGGGTTCCTCGATGGCTTTGGCGTGTGTGGGATTTTTTAGGTAATATACATCGTGAATGTCGCGGGCGGCATGGAACTGCGGCATAAACAGCGCATCGGAGTTCCAGAAATCCGTTTCTACCAGCGGCCCGTCAAATTCCTCGAAGCCGAGCGAGGTGAGCTTATCCTTAACGCTCTCCAAAAAATCAACATAGGGGTTTGTTCTGCCGGGGATAACACGAGCGGGCGGCAGTTGGATATTGTAGCTGCGGAAGGTTTGCGTTTTCCATGCACCTGTTTTAAGACTTTCGGACGTCAGCTGTCCGGTTTCATCGCCGGTAATGCCCGCCGCATTCAACGCCTTCTGCACTGCGGCAACCATATCCGTAAAGGCGTAGACAATCTCGTCCCGTTCAATAATCTTGAACGCGGCATCCGCAGCGCCGCGCTTTTTCGCAATATCGGCAATGCAGGTCTTTTCGTCATCCGTTAAAGAGTCCTCAGGCAAACGGCAGTCGGCAGCCTCTGCGGCGCGTTTCAGCAGCGCTTTTTTCAGCAAGAAGTTTTTATCGTCAGGGTCTTTTATATATGCCGCTTTTTTTTCATCATTCATCGCGGCACAGCCCGCCTTAGAAAGCTCCCCGAAGGAAGAACCGACATCCTTATTCTGTAAACCGAGTTTTTCCGCAATTTCGGGCAGCTTGAGCTGTCCTGCTTCCTTCAACAACTGGATAATCCGTTCGGCAGGCAATCCGTTTTTTGCATAGTCCTTGCCAAGTTCCGTTAATTCATAGACAACCGTTGTCTTTCTCATTTTTTCTTTTACTAATTCTTTGAGCTTAAGCCACGAAAAGGCCTGATTTGCATGACCTTCTTTATACTGCAAAACCTCTTGCAGTTTTTTTGCATATAATCCTTCGCCTATCTTAAAGTTTTTTAATACTTTGATTTCAAGTGGGTGCAGATTTTTTAATATCGATTGAATATCCATCGCGGATTCCCCCTTTTTTTCATAA
This sequence comes from uncultured Treponema sp., assembly GCA_963552415.1. GTDB lineage: Bacteria > Spirochaetota > Spirochaetia > Treponematales > Treponemataceae > Treponema. Next base: position 1,791 of record CAUVKE010000278.1, on the reverse strand, counting down.
AACGGCTAAAATGATACCTCATTTAAAGGTTTTAGTGAATAGGAAGTTTGTTTTTGTACAGGAGATATTGGAAGTCTAACTGGAATTTCAGAAGGGAGGGAAACGCACCGGATGATTTTTATCTATCCGGTGCGTCTATTCTGACGCTATTTACGCCTTAAACGTCAAGCCGCCTTTTCCGGCATCCACTGTAATGTCGGTTTTACCGACGAAGGCGCCCGAAAGCAACTCTTTGGCGAGCTTGTTTTCAAGTTCGGTTTGGATAGCCCGCTTTAAGGGGCGCGCACCGTACAAGGGATCGTAGCCGATATCGGCGAGGAAATCCTTTGCAGCATCCGTTACAGTCAAATGCAGGCGGCGTGCTTCAAGCCGTGCGGAAACAGCCTGCAGCTGAATATCGACAATCTTGCGGATATGCTCTTTGCCGAGCCGTCTAAAGGTTAAAAGCTCGTCGATACGGTTCAAAAACTCAGGGCGGAAATGTTGTTTGAGCAGATCTTTAATCTGCGCAGTCATTTCTTCCGGAGTGTCCGCCGCTAAAATCAGCTCCGAGCCGAGGTTGCTTGTCATAATGATAATCGTGTTGCGGAAGTCGATTACCCTGCCTTGTCCGTCCGTCAGCCGCCCGTCATCCAGTATCTGCAAGAATACATTGAACACATCGGGATGCGCTTTTTCGATTTCGTCAAAGAGCACCACGCTGTACGGACGGCGGCGCACTGCTTCGGTCAGCTGTCCGCCTTCGTCATAGCCCACGTAGCCGGGCGGCGCTCCGATTAAGCGGCTCACCGAATGCTTTTCCATGTATTCGCTCATGTCGATACGGGTAAGCGCCCGGTCATCGTTAAAGAGGAAGTCCGCAAGGGTGCGCGCCAGTTCGGTTTTACCCACACCGGTGGGACCGATACAGAGGAAGCTGCCGAGCGGGCGGTTGGGGTCGGAAAGCCCAGCCCGGTTCCGTCTAATGGCATCGGCAACCGCCTGTACTGCCTGATCTTGTCCGACAACCCGTTTCTGCAATACTGCTTCCAGATCGAGATACTTCTGCTGCTCGCTCGCCAGCATCTTTGCAACAGGAATACCCGTCCACATCGAAACGATTTTGGCGATATCCTCTTCGGACACCTCTTCGCGGAGAAGCTGTCCGCTGCTGCCTGCTTTTTTTGCAAGCTCCGCAGTAACGGCAGCAATCTTTTTTTCCAGCTCCGGTATGCGTCCGTATTTCAGCTCGGCAGCCTTATTCAAATTGCCGTCGCGTGTAAACTGCGTTTCTTCGCGGCGCAACTGCTCAAGCTCTTCTTTATATTTCCGCGACTCGTTGATGCGGGTCTTTTCGTTTTGCCACTGCGCCTGCATCACGTTCCGCTTTTCGGTTAAGTCGGACAGCTCCTGCTCCAGCTTTTCCAACCGCTCTTTTGAAGCAGCATCCGTTTCTTTTGAAAGAGACACCTTCTCGATGTTCATCTGGAGAATTTTGCGCTCCACTTGATCAAGCTCAACCGGCTGGCTTTCAATTTCCATTTTAAGCCTACTGGCTGCCTCGTCCACAAGGTCGATTGCCTTATCGGGCAAAAAGCGGTTGGTGATATAGCGGTTGGAAAGCACCGCCGCCGCGATGAGCGCCTCATCCTTAATGCGCACACCGTGGTGTACCTCGTACTTTTCCTGCAAGCCGCGCAGAATGGCGATGGTGTCCTCTACATTCGGTTCGGGGCAGTACACCTGCTGGAAGCGGCGCTCAAGGGCGGTGTCCTTTTCAATATACTTGCGGTACTCATCCAAGGTGGTCGC
>CAUVKE010000277.1:0-2917 GCA_963552415.1 uncultured Treponema sp. | reverse complement strand
TGTATCCCGATGGGACGTTTCTTGTAAGTACCGGTCTTTTGGATTATATCGATTCCGTTCTTTTCATGGATGTCACCGGTTCTGCACGCAGGATACGGAATTTGAATAACGAACGGGAGAACTTTTTTGCCCCTATTGCCGCGGTATGTGCGGCGCAGTTTGCGCTCAACTATTACAGTACTGCGAAAAACGCTGTTCTTTTGCCGGAGAAAGTGTACACCGCTGACATCATGGCTAGCGTATTACTCACTATTGCCGGTTATCCTCAAGGATTATTGGAGACATGGCTCAATCAGCTAATTTTGCTTTATACTGATACTGAAACAACAAAGGTCTTTGCATCATTTTCAACCGCTTCCGTAAAACCTGCTGCGCGGCTTGAGCAGTTGAACGGTAACGGAGATGATATCACCCATCTGTACGAAGAAATTTCAGGGGTGTTATTTGCATTGCTGAACCGCAGAGGTACCTCAGATGCGCGTACTGTGTTGGGTAATTTACTGCAACTCTTTCCGCAAAGCCTTTATATCAATCGTCTGAATGCTCTCGTTTCTCATCAAGCATGGCTGAACGGCCTTGATAAGCGGGATACGGAGATGGCAACTATTCTTCCCGCCGCAGTGTATGATAATGCATCGGTTTTTGCGTTTTTTAAGTCGGCTGATTTCATGTTTGAAAATGATGACGCTGAATTGTCCGATTACGTTTCAAAGACAATGCCGGCACGGAGTAACAGCGCTCTATATGAACAGGCAAAAAAAGCATACAGCAATTACCTTACAATGATATACGAGGCGGGACTCGCATCGAGTTATGCGTATCTGCTCGCTTCATCCCCACTGACTCATGAACGAAATGCGGTGCTCGGTATTGCGGAACAAGCCGACCTCTTTCATTCGGGAGCCGCTGATACGACAGCACGGGTAAACTATGCCGCATTGCTGTATCTGATAAGGAAAGACTATACCAAGGCTCAGCAGCTGCTTGCCGACTGCCTTCATCCGGTTTCCCGAAAAACAACCGGTAAAGTATTGTTTGTAACGACGGGAACCCCTACCGATGAACGGCTGATCCGCTGCAATTATTTCCGCATTCTAAAAAAACTGAACAACAAAACCGGCGCCGCCCAAGAAAGGACATGGCTTGCCGATATTTTAAAAGAACCCGAAACGGTTGTTCCGATTGTGCTCCGCAATGTATCGGTCGGCGATACAGTTGATAAACTGTTGGAAGCGTGGAATAGACCGTCTACCATTATCTACAATTATTACAGCGAACGCTGGCTGTACCGACTGCTCAATACCGAAGTCATCATACGCTCTAAAGATGGAGACGCTACGGTACTGCAAATGAATATCGGCTTTCCGTCATCCATCACTCTCTTTAACGAAATACGCACCGGCGATTCCCGTGATGCTTTTGAAAAAGTATGCGGACAGGCGCTATACCGCAGCTGCGATGCACTGATATACCGCAAACAGGGAAATCTTTTACAGGTGGTATACGGCAACAATAAAATACGAAACATTACAATCCGGAATATAAATGAAAAAAGGTAATCTCGTTCTCTATAAGAATCAACCGGCACTCATTACCGATGTGCAGGGCGATAAGTTTGAAATTACGTTGGAATCCGGCACAAAAAAAGTGCGCGAAAAAGACATTGTGCCGCTGCATGACGGAGAGTGCCGGAGTGTTAAGGCGGCGTTCGATGCCGAAGTCCCTGCTGCGGATTTTGGCGAAGCGGCTGATTTCTTCGAAGGAGAAACTCCGTCTTTTGCCGAGCTTGCAGAACTCTTGTGGGGAGTATACACAGCGGAACAAAGCTGGAAACTATGGGAAACCCTTTGCGCCTCGCCTTATTTTATCTGTACTTCGCCTGCTGAGCCGATCGGTATCCGCACTCAAGCGGAGATAGAGCGGATCAATCAAAAAGAGGCGGAGAAAGCGCAGGCTGAAAAATTGAGGCAGGCCTTTACCGCTGCGCTTCGCGTCTGTATGCAGGGAAAGCCGTTTACCGAAAGTACAGACTTATACACACCGTTTTTCCAAGAGCTTGAGGCGCTTGCGCTGGGGAGTTCTTCCGCTTCTAAAATATTGAAAGATGCAAAGTTGGAGCAAACGCCCGAACAGGCGCACGATATATTGCTAAAAACAGGTTTTTGGCCTATAGAAAAAAATCCCTATCCTGCCCGCTTCGGTCATTCGCTCCATTCGTCAAAAGCGGATATTCCGGAACCGGTATTTCCCGCAGCGCCGCTCGATTTAACGGCAATTCCTGCCTATGCAATCGACAATCCCGGCAGTACCGATCCCGACGATGCGGTCTCTTTTGATGGTACCCATTTGTGGATTCACATTGCAAACCCTGCCGATACCATTCAGGCCGACACGCAAAGCGATACCGATGCCTGCGCACGCGGCGCAACGTTGTACACGCCGGAAGGAGCTGCCCGAATGCTCGGCGAAAAAGCGGTTGACTATTTTGCCCTCGGACTCAAGCCTGTCTCTTATGCCCTTTCCTTTAAGCTGCTCCTCGGTACCGACGGCGCAATCGAAGAAGTAGGTATCCACCGTACCAAACTTTCGGTTATCAGGATGACCTACGAAGAAGCAGACGCTCAAAAAGACTCATCCGCGTTAGCGCCGCTTTTTGCCGTTGCGGATAAAAACCGTGCCAGGCGAGAAAATGCAGGCGCCGTATCCATTGATTTTCCCGAAGTGTCTATTACGTTGACAGAGCAGGACGGCATAAAACGGGTGCAGGTTCAGCCTGTTGTTCAGACTGAAGCTGCTGCGATGATTAAAGAGATGATGCTGCTTGCAGGAGAGGCCGCCGCCCGTTTTGCGTTTCAGCACAGTATTCCGTTTCAGTACATCAGTCAGGAAACGCCCGAATTGCCGAATAAGCTGCCGT
>CAUVKE010000276.1:0-2918 GCA_963552415.1 uncultured Treponema sp. | reverse complement strand
AAGGGGCTATTACAACTAAGATATTCGGAAAACAGGCAAAAAAGATTGCGATAAGAACGGCGGTCGTTATACCATTATTGACTTGACTGACGGCGGTTTTCAGCCTATCGGATAATTTAAGGTTAAAAACCTCGATATTCAACTGTTTGTGATCTGCGCTGGTAATCATTCCTGCAAAACACGCAAAAATAAAAACAACATGGATGACCAGCCGCTCTCCGTCCAATACCGGAATACCGCCGATGTCGCTGATGAAAAAAAACACCATTGGCAGTATAACTAATATACCGACCAAAAAAAGTACAAATACGTTGACAGATTTTCTCATATTGTTATCGTACAATTATTTACGCATCGGAGCAATGAGTTTCTGAATATTCTGATACATCTCCATATCAAATGCATTCGGAAAAGCCCGATGAATATCGCTGATATTCATACTAAATTCTTCTTCCCATTTTTTCAGTTCTTCTTTGGAAAAGCGAATCATTGTAACGCCTCCCGCTTCCATTTTATGCACGCAGTCAGCATCCGAATCATCAAGCGCATCGTTAAGCCGCTTACGGGCTTTTTCCATTGCATCCTTCATAGCGGCATGGTATTTTTTAGGAATCTTTTCCCATGAAGCTTTTGAAATAACAAAAGTTGCCATAATAGGACACAGTTTTGTATCAAGCGCATAGCTGATATCCTTGTAATACCCTCCAACATACGTTAAAAGGTGCACGGCAAAAAAACCGCTGATTCCGTTTTTACTTTTTAGCATTTGAGAAAATTTTTGAGCAGATACATCAACTACATTAAAGCCGCTCAGTTTAAAACTATCACTTAAAATGGGACTATCCAACCCGGCAACTGCCATTTTTATTTTCTTTAATTCTCCGAGTGTTTTGTAGGGTTCTTTCGTATAAAAAGAGAGCCACCCGACATTCGACCATGCAATCAATTCATAACCGGCCGCATTAATTTTTGATTCTATTTTGTTACCGTATACGCTGAGCGCTTTATCGAGTTCTTGCTGATTTTGAATCAAAAAAGGCAGGGCAAGCGTGTAGATATAAGCATCAGGTACCAATTCATGTAAACCGATCATGGTAAAAATTGCCCCATCGAGCGGAGCTTGCTGTCCCGGACGTGCAGCTTTGAGCTTTTGAATACCTGCTTTTTCCCCGCCGAGGGTTGTCATATTATAGATCTTTACCGTTACCTGCCCGTCTGTAATACGATGCCATTCCTCAGCAACTTTTTTAAGCTCAATATCCCACGAAGAACGGGAAGGTGCTACGGTTGCTATCTTTAATACGATTTCTTCAGCGCCGACAAGAGTCGTTGAAGCAATAAATAGGGTAACAAATAGTGTCAAAAACTTTCTCACAGTATCTTCTCCTTATAACTGGTATAACGGCAAACTAATCGCCTAAAAAATAATCGGCTTTCATTTTTTGCAGCCACCGAGCTTTTTCCTGGCTGAGCATAATGGTGAGTTTATTATTCGGCTGATTTGCCGGATCAATTTCCAATGCTTTGCGTAAGGCTTCGTCAAAACCGGCACTGTCTTGTGCCGGAACGCAAAAAGACTGCGCATAAAGGACATACACCGACGGCCGCTGCCCGCCGCTCAGCTCCAGCGCTTTTCGATATGCGTCTTCCGCCTTATCCGCACCGCCACCTAAGGATTCAGGCGCCGCAGCATAAAAGGCTGTAAGCGTTTCCCAAATAGCACCGTCGTTAAACATAGGATACAGTTCTACCGCCCGCTCGAGCATTGCAACGGCTCCCGGAACTGCGGAAAGTGCATCGGTATCCATCGGATCAAGTGAGAACGCTCCGAGGATACCACAGCCTGCCCAATACAGCGATTCAACATCGGCGGCTCGACAGCGGGCAAGAAAAGCGGCGCCTGTATCTTCCGTATAATGCGCCATCGCTTCGGCAAACCCCTTATAAGCGCCGTCGAGCGATTGCATCACATAATCTGCCCCGCGGAGGTAAAATTTTTTTGCTCGTAAATATTCGAGATTTTTCTTTTGAAACTGCGTTTCAAGGATGTAATCGGCAGGGGTTTGGACGAAAGCGTTTGCATACATAACATAGAGGGAACCGGACATAATAGCCAAACCGCGGTGTTTTGGATTACTGAGGTGCAATATTTCATACGTTTTTAATACCGTCGGAAACACATCCGAAACCAACTTTATATCATCTTCACCGGTAAGCGCAGCCGCTGCATCAATCCCGCCCGAGGCCTCAGTTTTCGGTGCAGGGAAAGGCGCAAGCGTATTCGCGAGTCCGTTAAAAGCCATTTGTTTTATAGAACACCCGCTCAAAAGCAGAAACACCCCCGCAATGCAAAAGGATATTTTTTTTAGAGTTGCAGTCATAAAAGAAATCCTCTTTTTTATGATATTAAACGGTCAATTCTTTTTGCCATTGATGAATAAAAGCTTCATATGCAGCGATGGTTGCAGAAAGTACGATTTGCTGTACGGAGCTCCGTCCTTCGACATTGTTACCATCTAACACATAGAGCGAGTCGAGAATACCTTGTATATCATCGATAGAGCAACTCTCATCGGCAGCTCTCCGCCTGACAAGGAGACGGGTCTCATCATCGAAAACCTCTTGATACTTCTTATCTTCCCAGTCAATACTCTCGGACATAAAGCTGATTATAGAATTTTTTATCGTTGAATGCAATATGAAAGCAATAAATCGGAGAGGCGTTTTTGACACGCGGCGGTTGCTTCCGTCGGTTACTTTTCAGCGACGATATAAGGATATCTGCAAAAAACTCAAGTATAACTTTGCATTCTTCGGAATAGAGAAGATATCTCATCAGCAAAGCTGATAGCGAGTTTAAAATTAAGTCTTTATACAGTAATAACTTTAAAATCTGCCACGGATGGCGGCGGCTCTAA
>CAUVKE010000275.1:0-2921 GCA_963552415.1 uncultured Treponema sp. | reverse complement strand
ACCAACTTTTGGGACATCCCCCAAGAGCGCAATTCAAGGATGATAAATTCGCAAGCCATATATTTGCTTGGAGTTGATTCGTACAGCCGGGGTATGTTGATTGCGGAAGCCCTCATAATATGCTATAGTGGCGCACATGATGAAAGCTCGTTTTATTTTTATTACCGGTGGAGTTGTTTCTTCCCTTGGGAAAGGCATTACTGCTGCATCTATCGGACTTTTGCTGAAAAGCAGAGGGTTTTCGGTTATCAATCAAAAGTTTGACCCTTATCTGAATATCGATCCGGGAACGATGAACCCCTATCAGCATGGAGAAGTTTTTGTAACGGAGGACGGCGGAGAAACCGACCTCGATCTCGGTCATTACGAACGGTTCACTGATGTTGCTTTGCATAAATTCAACAGCCACACGGCTGGAAAAGTGTATCTTTCCATTTTGGATCATGAACGGGCTGGGGATTATTGCGGAGCGACCGTACAGGTTATCCCGCACGTTACCGATGAAATTAAACACCGCATTATGCAAACGGCAGAGCAAACCGGCAGTGATATCGTCATCACGGAAATAGGCGGTACGGTCGGCGACATCGAATCGCTCCCTTTTATAGAAGCTATTCGGCAAATCCGGAACACGGTCGGCAGGGAACATTGCCTTTTTATTCACCTCGGCCTTTTACCCTACTTAAAAGAATGCGGCGAGCTTAAAACCAAACCTATGCAGCACAGCGTTAAAGAGCTGCTCGGATTCGGGATTCAGCCCGATATTATCATGTGCCGCAGCGAAAAAAAACTCAGCAAATCCATCCGTGAAAAGCTCAGTCTTTTTTGCAATGTCAGCCAAGACGCCATTATCGAAAATCTTACCGCAAAGTCCATCTACGAAGTTCCGCTGATGCTGGAAGAAGGGAACCTCGGTAAAAAAATCTGCGAGCTTTTTAATATTCCCAATTCCGAGCCCGATTTACAGTCGTGGAAGGAAATGGTTGAATCCTATTATCATCCTGAAAAAGAAGTAACGGTTGCCCTCGTCGGTAAATACACCGAGCTGCCCGATGCGTATTTAAGCGTGAGCGAGGCGTTGACTGCGGCGGGGGTCTATCACCATGCGCGTGTAAAACAGCTGTGGATTGACGCAGCGAAGATTACGGATGCGGCAAAGGCTGAAGAGCTCTTAAAAGATGTGCATGCCATTATCGTTCCGGGCGGCTTCGGTGAACGCGGCATTGAGGGGATGGTGCTCACCGCCGAATATGCGCGTACCAAGGGAGTTCCCTATTTCGGTATTTGCCTTGGGATGCAGATTGCCGTTATCGAATTTGCCCGCCATGTACTCGGGTTGGAACGCGCGCATTCCTCCGAATTTATCAAGAATTGTGAACCCGTTATCGACTTGATGCCCGACCAAAAAGACGTGCAGCTCGGCGGTACGCTCAGGCTCGGTTCTTTCCGCTGTATGGTTGCGGAAAACAGCAAGGCGGAGCAGGCTTATAAAATGCACGAAATTCGCGAGCGTCATCGGCACCGCTATGAATTTAACAATTTGTACCGCAGCCGGTTTGAAAACTCCGAGATGCTGCTTTCGGGAATCAACCCCGAGCGTAATTTGGTGGAAATCGTCGAGCTGAAAAATCATCCGTGGTTTTTAGCGGTGCAGTTTCATCCCGAATTTGCCTCCCGTCCGAATAAGCCGCATCCGCTATTCCGTGACTTTATCGGAGCGGCGCTGGCGCGAATGTAAGGCAATTGCCGTATGCTCTTCCAACTGTCGATGTTTTTAGCGTTTTATACGCCGTGGTTTTGGTTCGGTATCGCCGTTATTTGTGCAGTTATCGAGGGGATGACGCTCGGTTTAACGACCGTGTGGTTTGCGCTCAGCGCCGTGCTGATGATTTTCGTTTCCATGTTGCATCCGCCGTTTTATGTGCAGTGCGTTCTGTTTGCGCTCGTTGCATTGCTGTTGCTCTTTTTTACCCGCCCCATTGCGCTGAAATTTTTGCATACCAAACGAGAAAAGACCAATGCGGATAGCCTTATCGGTAAAAAAGCCGTCGTGTTACAAACCATTACCGAATGGGAAAAGGGGCAAGTTAAAATCAACGGCGCTGTGTGGACGGCTGCTTCGGTTGACGGCGCGGTTATACCTGCCGGAGATGAATGTATTATTGAAAAGATAGAGGGTGTTACCCTGATCGTAAAAGAAACGGATGCCTCTGAAAATGAAACTTGTAGAGACACCCAAATATAATAGAGAGGTTTTATTATGTGGATTGCTTTTGCATTAATTGTGTTCGTACTTGTTCTGCTTATTTTGAATATCAGAATTGTACCGCAGTCTCAGTCGTTCATTATCGAACGGCTCGGCGGCTATTTCCAGTCATGGGAGGTCGGTCTGCACGTTAAGATGCCGTTTGTCGATCGAATTGCTAATAAGGTGTCGCTCAAGGAACGGGTGCTCGATTTTAAGCCGCAGCCGGTTATTACGAAAGACAACGTTACTATGATGATCGACACGGTTATCTATTTTCAGATTACCGACCCGAAGCTCTATACCTACGGCGTTGAAAACCCGATGAATGCGATTGAAAATCTGTCGGCGACCACGCTGCGGAATATTATCGGTGAATTGGAACTTGACGGTACGCTGACAAGCCGCGATGTTATCAATACTCGTATGCGCAGCATTCTGGATGAAGCGACCGATCCGTGGGGTATTAAGGTAAACCGTGTAGAAGTAAAGAATATCATTCCCCCTGAATCCATTCAGGAAGCGATGGAAAAACAGATGCGTGCAGAACGCGAACGGCGTGAGGCCATCCTCATTGCGGAGGGACAAAAACAGTCCTCCATTCTGGTGGCGGAAGGAAAAAAGGCGTCGATGATTTTACAGGCAGAAGCGGAAAAAGAGTCCGCTATTTGCAGAG
>CAUVKE010000274.1:0-2939 GCA_963552415.1 uncultured Treponema sp. | reverse complement strand
AAGACCTCCTGTTCCTCAAAAAGCTACTCCATGCGGTAGGAACAGCTCGTGAACAGCCGCAGATGATATACGACAAAGACTTTCCGCTTTCCGAAGCGCAAGCGCTTTCCATTGTTGCAAAACATGATCTGCTGTACGAGTTTTCAAAATCGGAACTCGGAACAAACGGAGCGGATATTTATGGGAATGCTATTCAGGGTTTGCCGGGTAATGACCCTTTCGTACTGGATTTACGAAATATCGTACAAACCAATGACGAACTAAAAGCCGGTTGTAACGGTATTCTTTTGTCGGCAGAAAGTCCCGATGGACTCAAGCTGCGAATTATCCCTTATAAAGATGCAACGGTTAAAGCTGTTATCAGCGATGATAAAATGGAAGCATCCCTCATTCTCGAATCGGGAAGAGGTGCTGGTGCGCGTCTTTCACCTTCCCGCTTAAAAAAAGCCTTGGACGAGGTAAACTTACCACCCGATCGATATACCGACGAAGTATTACGGAACGCTATTTACGAAGCTCGGCTTTCCTCCGCACCGGTCGAATTTACCGTCAGTAGAGGTATACAGCCGGTTGCTCCGCATTCATACCAGTTCGACTGGAAGGTAGATTTCGGCCATTCAAATGCCGTGTCGGTAAAGCGCGGTGAAACTTTCTTGGAAACATTCTTTCGGGAAACCGGAGAAAAAGGTTCCGACGTATTCGGCAATACAATTGAAATTAATATGGCTCCGCTACTAAAACTGCCTCAAACCGATAATACAATCCGCATTATCAAGCAGGGGAAAAAGATTTCGTTTGTAGCCTCGGCACACGGAGAACTGATACGAACCGGCGAAAAGCTCAAGATACTCAATTCTAGGATTATCGACACCGATGTGAATAAAGAAACAGGGGATATTATTTTTGCAGGCGATGTAATTATCAACGGGGATATCGATGCAGACCGCAGCGTAAAGGCGGGAGGTTGCTTAACCGTCAACGGAGATGCGGGCATATCGCTGGTGTATACCAAGGAATCGCTTTTAATGAACGGCGGTATACGAGGGGAAAGCCGCGGTACCGTGTGGGCAAAAAACACGATGGCTCTCCATTTCGCCGAAACGGCACGGCTCTTTTCCGGCGGTAATATCTATATCAATGAGTACAGTTTCCGCTGCGTTGTCAAAACAAACGGTCAGCTGATTATGAATGGCGAGCCGGGCAGTTTTATCGGAGGAAACGCCCATGCTGCCCGAGGCATCAATGTACGTAATTTAGGCGACTATAAAACTGTCCGCACGATTGTCTCTTTTGGGCAGGACTACCTTATAAAAGATAAAATCGAGGTATACGAAAAGCAGACACAGGAAAACCTGTTGGAAATAGCCCGCATAGAAGCGGAGTTAAACGATACCGAAACACCTGCCGACCATATCCAAGAACTGCGAGAACAGAAAGTCATATTACTCAAATCCAATACGTCTCTCGGTATAAAGATTTTTAAACTGAAGGAGAATTTTGAATCGCATATTCCTTCGGAAGTAAAGATAACCGGCACTGTATATCCGGGTGTTATTTTGGAAAGTCACGGCAGATATTACGAGGTACGAGAACCTGCTTCTCATGTCATATTTACCTTTGATTCAAAACAAGGCAGAATAATCTGTAAACAAATCGAGGATCCAATCGAGCTGACGACGGAGTAAAAGAGGTGTTTTTATGATTTGTGCTATTCAATATCCGTCGTGGATAAAACCGGAAATTATTCCGGGTCTTCCTTTTTTACGATGGTACGGATTGATGTACCTTGTTGCCTTTACGATAGCATTCGTGTTGTTTAAGGTGCAGGTTAAACAAGGTGAGCTGCAACGGTATGCAAAGAGTGAACGACCTATTACCAATGAGGATATCGTCGACTTTTTTACATGGTCGCTCTTCGGTCTGATGCTTGGCGCTCGTATTTTCGCAACCCTTGTATATGAACCGACATGGCTGTATTGGCAAAAGCCATGGCTGATCTTTTGGCCGTTTTCCGAAGGTAGAGAATGGACAGGCTTACAGGGAATGTCGTATCACGGAGGTTTTATCGGATGCTTTTTAGGCGGCATTCTCTGGACAAAGCGGCATAAGCAAGACTTTTTCGCTTGGGCGGATACTGCTGTTGCAGGGATTCCGCTCGGTTACACCTTCGGTCGGATAGGGAATTTTTTAAACGGCGAACTCTACGGCCGCATTACGGCAAGTTCCATCGGTATGATCTTCCCGTCGGTGCCGCTGTACGACTGCTTTCCCGTCAAAGAAGCTTGGGTACGAGAGTTTACCGCCAAAGCAGGTGTTGCCATACAGGAAGGGGCACAGTATGTTAATCTGCCCCGCCATCCGAGCCAGTTATACGAGGCGCTCTTTGAAGGAGTTATTCTTTGGATTGCGGTATGGCTGATGCGCAATAAAAAACCGTTTAATGGCTTTTTATTGTGCTTCTATACTATCGGTTATGGAGTTGTCCGTTTTTTCATCGAATATTTTCGCCAACCCGATTATGAATTGGGCTTTCGGATTGCCGCCGCTGCGGACGAAGCGAACATCTATCTTTTTAGTTCGTTCAAAAATATTTCTACGGGGCAGATATTTTGCTTTATGATGATTGCAGGCGGTCTTATCGGTATCGGTCTTTTAGCTCGATATAATCGGAAGCGTAACCATGGATAAATCGTTGTTACCTAAAAAAAATCGAAGCGATATTTTCACCTTTTCGCTCCTTTCCTCCGGAACACGAGTAGGATATGCGATGATGCTGCTATGTATCGGTACGGCCTCCATTTTTATGTATCTTGAACGGCATCAACTGCCGATTTTAGGAATAATATTGGGATGTTTTTCGCTGTTTGTACTATGTTATGTAGACAAGTGGTGTTTTAACTGTACGGAACAGACGGTAGACTATCGGGTCGGCCTTCTTC
>CAUVKE010000273.1:0-2950 GCA_963552415.1 uncultured Treponema sp. | reverse complement strand
TTCCCGACTACCATATCGCCGGTGTTGATTCCGATACGGGTTAAAAGCGGGTTGGGACTCATGCCCTCGCGCATAAACAGTTCGTTCAGCTCGGCTTCTTTGCGCTTCATCAGCACTGCGGCACGGCACGCGAGGCGGGCATGTTCTTTATAATCCACCGGAGCGCCGAAGAATGAGATGATGGCATCCCCTTCGTATTTATCGATAGTACCGCGCTGCTCTAAAATAATATCACTCATACCGGAAAGATAGATATTCAGCAACTTAACCAGCTGTTCGGCATCGAGCGCTTCGCTTATCGTAGAAAAACCCTTAACATCGGTAAACATGGCGGTAATCCATTTTTTCTGCCCGCCGAGTTTCAGCATCGACGGATCTTCTATTATTTCATTGATAACATCGCCCGAAAGATACGTTCCGAATGCTTTGCGGAGAAAACTTTTTTCGCGCTCACTGATGATGAACGACACCATCGAGTACGTTAAGAACGATACGAAGAGCGCCAACACCGGCGAAATGATAAAGGTATAAACGCCGGTGATATTGAATATCAGCTGATTCGCAACTAAAACAACGATAGAAAGCACAACCCCGGCGATAATTTGAATGAGGATACTAAACGGACGGATGATAAAAATGATACCGAAAGAAAACACAATCGCCAGCAAAGCCGACACCCAAACCGGTGCTTGCCGCAAGAAATCCCGCTGCAAAATAGTATTGGCAACCGCGGCATGCGTACCGACATTCACATATTCGCTGTGAAATGGATTAACACCGATATCGGTCGTACCGGTACTTGACCACCCGATAATACAAAAAGCATCCTTCAATTTACCGGCAAGCGCCGTTTCAAGCTCCGTATGCCGGGTATACGATGCGGCGGCATTTGCATAGAGCGTTTCAAAATCGGCCTTTACCTGATCGTAGAGTGCCGCATCTTCAGGATTCCCCGCCTGTTTTGCCTCATCGAACAATGCAGCAACCGACGTACCGTAGTCCATTTCAAAAAAGCTTTTTACCGTATCCCAATAGGTCTGCACAGCGGTAAGCCACGCATCCTTATCCTCTACTGCCCCCGATTCAAGGGCCGTGCGGCGCAGTTCTTCGCTCTCAGTCCACAGCTGCAAGCACGTATCGATGGGCGCATATCCGGGGCCGAGATTCCAGCCTTGATTCGACCGTAACAGACGTAAACCGCTTGCCGTTTTTTCTCCGCTTTCGGCATAATCGATCAATATATAGAAAGGAACATGAGTAAAGCTCTTCTGATAATTCTTTTTAGGCCAGCGAATCAGCATCATACCCTTTGAATCAAGCGGAATCGACACATTTTGCGCTTTACCGTCGTACAGCGCTCCGGTGAGCATAACACGATTTTTATCGATGACAACATCGGGGGCACCCAGTTTCTGCAACAAGGGAGAAAAGGCAAGCTGCATAAACACTGTTTCGTCGATATTATCCGTCAGCCGGATACGCCGTCTTACGCCGTCACTGTCGATATACACATTGGTAAACCCCGCCCCCGCCGCCATACGGCTGATTTCCGGTATCGGTACCAAGGCGCTCTGCCGCCCTTCCGATAAGGGAGCATTCACTTTCAGCTTAGGATAGACAAACCGCTCTTTGGCTATCGCATATAAATCTTCCGAATCCTCATCGGGAGGATCACCCTGCATATTAACGGTAATAAACGACGAACCGAACAGCCGCATTGCCTGCCCCAAATAACTGTCATTCTCGATCGCGACCTGCTTTGTATGTCGGTAGAGGGTGTCGCGCGATTGGTCAATTAACCCTACCAATTCACTCCCATATATGCCCGCCTCCGGCAGCGTGATTTGATTATTAGCAAGGGCGGCAAAAATATCCTGCACATTTGAACCGATTTCCTCAAAAGAAGCGGCAAACTCGGACTTTAATGTGCCGTTTAAATAGGTAAAATCCACACTCATCGGGCTTTTATCGATATATTCGATATCGAATACCGCAAATTCGGTGCCGAGCTGCATCAATGCTTCCAGCCCCTTTGCAATCGTATTGCGCGGCCACGGATATAAGCCGACCCTTTCGATGGAAACATCGTCGATATCCAGCAGCACGATAGAAGAATCTTCTTTAACATCGGATTTTAATCCTAAAGCGAAATCGTACAGCCGATTTTCAACGCCCGTCCAAAACGGAAAAAAATATAATCCTGCACACAGCAGTCCGACAATACACGGTATAACAACCGAAGACAAATATGTTTTTTTCTTCACTCTTTACTCCCCGTTAAATCTATAGTAAGATATGTACGTGAGTTATACAATGGGAAGATGTTAAAAACTTTGTTTTTATGAGGGAGAGATAGAATGAAACGAACCATTGGTATTGTCGTTGCAGTTTTGCTTATCTCGGCGGCGGCATCCGGTCAAGCAGCTGAAAAGGTCGATAAAATTTTAGAAACCGAAAAGGCGACCTTTGGACAGGCTGCCTATCTGATACAGACAGCTTTGGATGACAGCTCCGACGGGCTTGATTTTGAAACAGCCTTTGACCGATTCAAAAGCGAAAATCAAAATGTAATACGGGATTCGGTTACGCCGGACGATGTAATACCGGTCAAGACCTATGCCTTTTTATTGATGAAAGCTTTCAATGTAAAAGGAGGTATGATGTACCGCATCTACCCGTGCCCGCGGTACGCATATCGTGATCTGCGGTACCTTGCGATTATCCAAGACAAAAACAATCCGAACGCTTCTATGACAGGAGCGGCAATGCTGCAAATATTCGGCCGCATCGATACGGTTCAAGGCGATGAACAATGAAACACATACTAACCCTTCTTATTATAGCAAGCTGCATTACAGTACAAGCGGCCGCACTGGACTTCGGTTTTAACCTTTCCGATACTACTGGGCTGAACGGTACTGATAAGGCTTTTAACGTATCGCAGGCAAAC
>CAUVKE010000272.1:0-2950 GCA_963552415.1 uncultured Treponema sp. | reverse complement strand
AGATGTCGATGCGTCGTATATCGATGAACAGCTTGAAGTATTCCGCGGACAGGTTGCCGAATTGCAGAAGCCTGACAATGTAAAAGAAGGAATCGTAAAAGGAAAGCTTAATAAGCATTTAGCCGAAATCTGCTTCCTCGAACAAGCCTTTGTTAAGGACGACAAGATGTCTTTGGCGGCAAAGATGAAAGAAGTAGGAAAGCAGCTCGGTGCGAATATCAGTCTTTCAAAGCTTGTACTGTGGCAGCTTGGCCAATAGAGGGCGGATATGAGCGATATTCATAGTGTCTATGAAGAAAAAATGAAGAAGTCGATTGCGGCGTTGAAGGATGAGTTTAACGGACTTAGGACAGGCCGCGCTTCTGCTTCTTTGTTTGATAAAATACGGGTTGATAGCTATGGGCAGCCGACGCCGCTCAATCAAGTGGCGACTATTTCTATTCCGGAAGCCCGCTTAGTGGTTATTCAGCCGTGGGATAAATCGTTGTTGGGAGAAATCGAGAAAGCTATCCTTAAATCGGAACTTTCGCTCAATCCTGCCAACGACGGCAAACTTATCCGTATTGCAATTCCGCCGCTTACCGAGGAACGCCGAAAAGAGCTCGCAAAACAAGCGAAAAACTTTGCCGAACAGTGCCGCGTTGCAATCCGCAATATTCGGCGCGATGGTATCGATGATGCAAAGAAACAGCAAAAAGAAGGTTTGTTGAGCGAGGATGCGTTAAAAACAGCCGAAGAAAAGTTTCAAAAAGCAACGGATGCTCATATCAATGATATCAATAAGCTCCTTGCAGAAAAAGAAAAAGAGATTATGGAAGGTTAATGACAGTGCAGCATATTGCCGTCATTATGGACGGCAACGGGCGATGGGCCGAGCAGCGGGGATTAGCTCGTACAAAAGGACATCAAGAAGGACTGGAAGCGGCAAAGCGAATTGTCAAGGCTGTCTCAGATTTGCAGATACCGTATATCACCCTGTATGTGTTTTCAACTGAAAACTGGAAACGCACGGAGGAAGAAGTCGGTTTTTTGATGGGCTTGATTCAAAAGCATCTCCGCGCGGAACTCGCCTTTTATGCTGCGAACAATATTAAAGTAAGACATATCGGTGATGCGGCCGCTTTGCCGCGTGCAATTCAAACGGAAATTGCCGATATAATGGAACAAACGGAACATTACACGGGCACAACCGTGCAGTTAGCCATCAACTACGGCGGAAAAGATGAAATTGTCCGTGCGATAAAAAAATTGAGCGCGGCACAGCTTGAAACGCTTACGGAAGATGCTTTTGATCGAATGCTCGACACGGCGGGTGTGCCGCCCGTTGATCTTGTTATCCGTACCGGCGGAGAAAAGCGTTTAAGCAATTTTTTATTATGGCAAACCGCGTATGCCGAATTTTACGGTACGGATGTCTTGTGGCCGGATTTTACACCCGCCCACTTGATGGAAGCCTTAGACGCTTACGGTAAACGCACACGGCGCTTCGGAAGGATCGTATGAAAAAGATTATTGAACGGATAATAGTGTTTGTTGTCGGCTTGCCTCTTATAATCGGTTCGGTATATTTTTTGCCGTATCAGCATTTTTTAGTGCTGCATCTTGAAATATTTATCGTTACGGCTCTTTCGATCATAGAAATTCGTGCTATGTTTTCCCGAAAAATTGCCATGTATTCTACACCGGTCGTTTTATGTGCCGGATTGATTGCCCCCATTGCTACATACCTTTATGCGGCCGGACTTTTTTCACGTATCGAGATGATCGCAACCGGTATCGGTGCGCTCTATTTTATCTTCTTTGTTGAAACCTTTTATTCATTTTCAAAACCCTTTGAAAAAAGTATCCAGCGTGTGTGTTCTGCCGTATTTGTCATTTTTTACCCGGGACTTTTGATCATCTTTATTTCTGCAATGACGCGCTGGCAGTCCGCTTCGAATATTATCGCCGTATTTTTGCTGATGGTTTTTTTGTGCGATTCGCTTGCGTGGCTTTTCGGTGTGTTGTTCGGGAAAGGGAACCGCGGCTTTGTACCGGCAAGTCCGAATAAAAGCATCGTCGGTTTTATCGGCGGACTTATCGCTGCAACTGCGGCGGGTTGGCTGGCTTTTGAACTGTTCCCCTCCGCCTTCGGAAAAAGTTTGGGCGGCTCTTTATTAACAGGGCTCTGTACCGGATTGGCTGCCATCGTCGGGGATCTTATCGAATCTATTTTTAAGCGTTCCGCTGAGGTAAAAGATTCCGGAGCGCTCATACTCGGACGCGGCGGTATTCTCGATAGTATTGATTCTATTCTGTTCGCTGCGCCGGTATTCTACCTTTGCTACCGGTTTTTCATTGGAATATAAGAGCCTCTCCAAAAAACTGCACAGGTCGGAATAATGAAAAAAGTAATTGTGCTTGGAGCAAGCGGGACAATCGGACAAAACGCTATCGATATTATACGCCGGTTCTCGGGCCGTTTTGAACTTGCCGGTGTTTCCGTACACACGAAGACCGATGTATTGGATACCTTACGTGCCGAATTTCATTTCAATGATTTTGCGGTAACGGATTCCGCCGCTGCCGCAGGGTATGATATAAAACATCACAGCCTTGAACGGTTTTTAACCGAAACACTTGCCGATATTGTCGTGAACGGTATTGCAGGAGCGGCGGGATTATCGGCATCCCTCATTGCAGTTCGGACTCATCGAACACTCGCGCTTGCAAACAAAGAAAGCATTGTGATGGCGGGGTACCTTTTACAAAAAGAAGCCGAAAAGTATCATTCTATGATTATTCCGGTCGATTCCGAGCATTCGGCCATTTACAGTTTAATACGGGCTCATGGGCGGAAGGCTATTGAACGCCTGATCATTACCGCTTCCGGCGGTCCGTTTAGGACATGGACGAAGGAGCGCATTCAAGAGGCGACATTACAGGATGCGCTGAAACACCCGACGTGGAC
>CAUVKE010000271.1:0-2955 GCA_963552415.1 uncultured Treponema sp. | reverse complement strand
TTAACAAATATCGAAGGAGTTTTTTATGAAAGTGAATATACACCGGCTTTTGAAAGAAGCGAAAGACGCTGTTCCGCAGGCCGAGTGGATTGGATTACGGCGGGTGACCAACTATCTGACAGGGTTTTCCGCTATCGATGGTAAATTTGACGAGGCGGCCGGCGGCTCCGACGAGGGAGTTATGCTGGAAGTGCTGTACAAGGGAACGTTTAGCTACGCGGCGACTGCCGATTTGAGCAGCGGCGGTATCAAACGTGCAGCGGAGCAGGCTTTTGCGGCGGCACAGGCAGCGCAGCCCTACGGTATCCATCGGTTTGACCAAACGATGCGCCCCGCCGCGCAGGTACGCTATGCCACAAAGCGTGAAAAATTAAGCGGGATTCCCGCCGCCGAAACGGTTGAGCTCTTGTGCAGTATCTGCGATGCCGCACAGGTTTCTTCAAAGATTATTCAGACCGCCGCTTCCTGCGAAACGGGTATCTGCGAAACCGAAATGGTTTCCAGCAACGGCGCCGACATCCGGCAAACCGTTCGGTTCGGCGGTATCAGTATGAACGCCGTTGCACGGGAAGGAGATATTATCCAACAGCGGAGCGCGCACGGACGCTCTGCACTCACCTATCAGGGCGGACGGGAACTGTTCAATCCTGCGGCGCTGCTTGAAAAGGCACGCAAGGCGGGCGCGGAAGCGGTCGAATTGCTCACCGCCGAGCCGTGCCCCAACGGTAAGCGGACGCTCGTGCTGATGCCCGACCAGATGATGCTGCAAATCCATGAAAGCGTCGGGCACGCGCTGGAAATAGACCGCATCCTCGGCGACGAGCGTAACTATGCGGGCGGCAGTTTTATCACGCCGGAAGATATCGGCAGTTTCCGCTACGGTTCCTCGCTGATGAACGTCGTCTTTGACCCGACCATCGCGCAGGAGCTGGCAAGCTACGGGGCGGACGATATCGGCAACGCCGCGGTAAAAGAATACCTCATTAAAGACGGCATCTTGATACGGGCGCTCGGCAGCTTGGAAAGCCAAAAACGGTCGGGACTCCGGGGCATTGCAAACCAGCGTGCCTGTTCATGGAACCGTCCGCCCATCGACCGAATGGCAAACCTCAACCTCGAAGCGGGAACAAGCAGCTTCGATTCCATCATCGCCTCAATCGAAAACGGCATTCTGATGTTCTCCAACCGTTCATGGTCGATTGACGACTACCGCAATAAATTCCAATTCGGCTGCGAGTACGGCAAGCTGATCGAAAACGGCAAACTGACAAAAACCGTGCGCGACCCGAACTACCGCGGCATTTCACGATACTTTTGGAACAGCCTCTGCGCAGTCGGTGACGAAAGCACCTTCGAGGTGTTCGGCACGCCGAATTGCGGCAAGGGCGAACCGAATCAGGTGATACGGGTAGGGCACGCAAGTCCCGTATGCGCATTCAGCGATGTTGAGGTATTTGGAGGCGGAAAATGAGTTGTGATCAAGAAATGATGTGTGAAATGGATTCCGATTTTAAATGGCATTTTGAGTCTCTTGCAGACTTTTTCTTCGATGAGCTGTTGCCCACTGAACAAGCGTCTCTAAGCTACGATGCGGAGGACACTTACTTCCTGCGGATGAATCACGCTAAGGTGCGCCAAAACGGTTTTGTGAAGCAGGCGGCAATTTCGGTTACCCTCTATAAAAATAAGAAAACCTATCGCCTTGCACAAGGGTTGAGCGGCCGGCTTGAGCGGGATAAGGAAACGCTTGCCGCAGCGTTGGAAAATGCACGCAGTATTATCGCGCAGCTTCCCGAAGACCCCTATCAGTCTATTCCTACTGCAAGCGATGATTCCGAAACAATCTATGACGGTGCGCTGCTTCCGCAAGAGATAATAGAAAAGACGCTGCTTGAGCCTGTGTCGGATTTGGATTTTGCCGGGCTTTTTTCGCAGGGGATGATATGCCGCGGGGCTGCCAATACGGTCGGCGCGCGGCACTGGTTCCAAACAAAGACCTTTACGCTCGACTATTCGATTTGGCTGAAAAATGGACGCGCAGTAAAAGGCTTGTACGCAGGGCGCGACTGGCAGCAGGCTGAATACGAAAAACGCATCGCCGATGCGCGGCAGAGTTTGCAGGTGCTTGCGCTTGAACCGAAAAAAATCGAGCCGGGCAAGTATCGTGTTTTTATCGCTGCGGATGCGTTGGTGGATGTCGGAGAGTTTTTCTCGTGGAACGGCTTCGGGGAGCGGGGAATGCAGCAGGGCGAAAGCGCCTATCTTGCATTAAAAGAAGGGCGGGAGCATTTTGCCGATTCCTTTAATTTGACGCAAGATTTTTCCATCGGTGTGGAACCGTCGTTTAACAGCGAAGGAGAATCCGCTCCCGAAAAATTAACCGTTATCGAAAAAGGAAAGCTCATTCATACCATCGTGAGTTCCCGCTCGGAAAAACAGTACGGTACAAAGGCAAACGGCGCCGATTCAAGTGAAGGATTTCGTTCCGCAGCTATCGGAGCGGGGTCGCTCGCCGAAGCGGATGCGCTCAAAGAACTGGGAACCGGCATCTACATTTCGAACTTCCACTACCTTAACTGGAGCGATCCGGCAACTGCCCGCGTAACCGGCATGACCCGCTTCGCCTGCCTCTGGGTGGAAAACGGAAAAGTCACAGCCCCCATTGCGGATATGCGCTGGGATGAATCCCTCTACAATATGTTCGGCGCGAATCTCCTTGCACTCACCAAAGAACGGAAGCTCTTTGTAGAAACAAGCACCTACGAAGAGCGCGCAGTAGGCGGCTGCCTCTTGCCCGGTATCTTGGTTAAGGATTTTAACTGCACGTTGTAAGAGTCGAGCAGTTGTACATCCATGTACAACTGCTCGACGACGAGTTTGCGCGGCAAACTCGCTACTGCGTGGAACCAGCGCCATCCGTGGCGCTGCTAGGCAGTTGTACATCCGTGTACGCTG
>CAUVKE010000270.1:0-2985 GCA_963552415.1 uncultured Treponema sp. | reverse complement strand
CCAATCAGTTGGATATCTTTTAACGATGGCAGAACGCAAAGGGCGACTGCAAATCGATCTGTTGGGCACGTCATTTGCGCTTGCGGCAGACCAACCCGCTGAATATTTGCAAGCCATCTATAATCATTATAAAAAAGTCGTATCGGAGGTTCAAGAAACCTCCGGCGTAAACGACCCGTTACGGGTTGCGATTATTGCCGGAGTTCTGCTTTCGGATGAATTGAGCAAAGAGCGGCTTAATCCGCAAGGAACACTTCCGCAAGATGAAACAGAGGTTTTAATTGAGCAGTCGGCACGGAAAATGATCGAAGATATCGATTCGATTATTTACTCGATCACTCCGTCAACCGATGAACACGCATGACCATTTTTGTTGATGCGGACTCTTGTCCGGTACGTATTCGCGAAATTATTTGCAAAACGGCAAAACGGCTGAAAGTTCAAGCGGTTTTTGCCGCTAACCGTCCTATTCCTATTCCAAAAAATTCTTATTGTATTTCTGTTATAACTGAAGCCGGAGATCAAGCTGCGGATATGTATATTATTGCTCATGCCGTGCAGGGCGATCTGGTTGTTACCCGCGATATTCCGCTCGCGAAACAGCTTGTTGATGTGCATATTCGGGTTATTAACGACCGCGGTATTGTATATACCCCTGAAAATATCGGAGAGCGCTTATCTATCCGGAATTTTATGTATGAACTATCGGCAAACGGACTCGCTCCCGAACGGACAAAAACATTTGGGAAAAAAGAAATTATGGAATTTGCCCATGCGTTCGATCAGGAGACTCAGAGGATTCTGAAAAGCGTTTCTTAATTTCCTTCAGTCTCGGCACGACTTCTAAAAAGGCATCGGTAATTTCGGGATCGAATTTTATGCCGCGCTGGTTCTTTATCTCTTCCAAAACCTTATTTTCAGTCCATTCCTCTTTATAAACCCGTTTGCAGGAAAGCGCATCGTAGACATCGGCAATCGCGGTAATGCGTGCTCCAAGCGGAATTTCCTCACCGATAAGTCCCTGTGCAGCGGTATGCGTGCTATTATATTTTACTATTGCGCCTGTCTCCTCCGAGATATGACCGGGATAACCGGTTCCATCCCAGTTTTCATGGTGTCGCAGCGCAATATCCCGCGACATGGTATCAACAGCCGAATTACCCGATAAAAACAGCTTTGAGCCTCGCCATGTATGACTTTGCATAATCTGATACTCTTCGGGCGTGAGTTTGCCGGGCTTTTTAAGTATTGAATCCGAAATGCCGATTTTCCCGACATCATGCAGCATCGCAGCAATCTTTAGCGCATCACGAAATTCTTCCCGTTCATGCCGGTGGATATTATGATTAAATGCCCAGCGGTCATAAATTTCTACTGCGTAGTTAGCAACCCGATGTACATGCAAGCCCGTTTCCCGCGGGTCGTGCAGCTCAGCCATCTGTACCATGCGTAGAATCATTTCGCGAGTTAGCGAGGCATGCATCAGCGTTGCCGCAGCATTTGCAGCAAAGTGAGAGAGAAACATTTCGTCATCGGATGTAAATGCACGTATCCTGCCATGTACATCAAGCGCATTAATCATCTGAAGAACACCCAATACATCGCCGGAGACGGCAACCAACGGCATAGTTAGTGCGGATACCGTTTTATAGCCGGTTATCGTATCGCTAATAGTACCGAATTTATACTGTTTGTCGGGGGAAATAGCATAAACATCAGGCTCATTAATAAATTGTTTTGTTTTAACCGCTGCCCCCGCAATGGTTTCATCACTGATCGGAAACGAAAAAATGCTAAAAGGAAGTTTTTCTCCGGGTTTTAACCGCTTTTGCAGCGTTGCGTTTTGCGCATAGTGAATAACCAGCTGCGTTCCTTCAACCAGATAAATAGAACCGGCATCAGCATTTAATGCTTGCCGTGCCTCTGTTAATATTCTTTCCAATAAAATATCTTTATCTCTGATACTGTATAACCGGGAGGTGGTTTGCATAATGTCAAACAAAATTTCTTCCCGTGTTCTGAAGGTCGGTATCGTACTCATCGTTTTCCTCTTCACTCGCAAATTAATAATATGATCCCTCTGATAGTATCATCTAAAATGCGGTATGACAATACGGACACTGCAGGTAAGCGCATTAAAAATATTTTTAGCGGGTGCGTTCCTTCTGTGCGGAATTTTGCTTACAACGTTGCATCTTTTTCCGGTAAATAGGTAAAACCCTGTCAAATTCGTAAAATTATGATACACTGAAATGGAACTCTAACCGATGTTTTGACGGTTTAGAGAAATCCGCTATTTCCGCTCAGGAGGAACAATCATGAATATAGAAAACATTCAACCTAAAGAAGTATTCCATTGGTTTGCCGAAATTTCGGCTGTACCGCGCGGTTCTCACAACGAGAAAGCTATCAGCGATTTTTTGGTGAACTTTGCAAAAGAACGTTCACTTGAAGTGTATCAGGATGAGGCGCTCAACGTTATTATTAAAAAAAACGGGACGGACGGATACGAAAAATCTCCGACGGTTATATTGCAGGGACACATGGATATGGTCTGCGAAAAAACGGCGGATTCTAATCACGATTTTCTTAAAGATCCGATCAAGCTGATTGTAGACGGAGACAATCTCCATGCCGACCGGACAACACTCGGCGGAGATGACGGCATCGCGGTCGCTTATGCGTTGGCAATTCTCGATTCCAAGTCGCTTGCACATCCGCCGCTTGAGGTCTTAATTACCACAACCGAAGAAGTCGGTATGGATGGCGCGCGGGCTTTAAAAGCCGATCATTTGCAGGGGAGAATCCTTTTCAATGTCGATTCCGAAGAGGAAGGCGTCTTTTTGGTCAGCTGTGCAGGCGGCGCCAATACCCATGTCGATTTTAAGATCGAAACAGAACCGTTGAAGGGACAGGCGCTCTCCATCAAAGTTGATGGACTGCTCGGCGGGCATTCCGGTATGGAGATTATTAAACAACGTGCAA
>CAUVKE010000269.1:0-2986 GCA_963552415.1 uncultured Treponema sp. | reverse complement strand
GTAAGGCTTGAATATTTTTAACCGTAAAGAGCGTATCCAAATTCCACACAGCCATGCCGCGCATCCGCTGCATAGTCCCTGCTATTTCAAACCCGCCGAAGACTACAAAACTTGCCACAGTCAGCATCAGTGTTTTTTCAACATCGATTGCTCCTACGGAATAGCGGTATAAGGCACTCACGATAATTGCAGTTGTCCCCAGTTTAAGCAGCAGCGAAAAAACCAGCAATGAAGGCGTGATAGCCTTTTCTACGGCAAAGAATCCGGTTTTGCTTTTTTTAATACTTTCCGTTACATTTTTTACCGCCTCGCTTGTTCTGCCGAAGGCCTTTACTACACCGATCCCTTGTACATACTCCAAAATATCGGTGCGCAGTTGCAGTTTCAGCTCCGTCAGTTTTGTCGTTACCGCATCGGTCTTTTTCTGGAATACATTATTGAATAGTGTTGCAACGACGAGGGTGATAAAAATGATACAGCCGGTAACCATATCATAGGGAAAGACAAACAGCGCCATGATAACCGTTTGGATGCTGCCTGCAAACATCATTTCGAGAATCATCATATCGATTGTTTCAACATCGGTAATCACCGTTGTCAATGCTCCCGAAATATCGCCGAGCCTGCTTTCGGAAAAATACCCCATGTGTACGTTTTTCAGCCTGTCTCCGATGACGAGCCGGTTTTCCGCTCCCATCGTATACGAGGCAATATTTTTATTGCGGTCTGAAATATAGCCGAAAATAATTTTCCCAGTAAGTCCTGCCAACAGAATGCAGAACACCGTGATGCTGTTGTTTTTTACAACAGGCTGCGCCTGAAACACTGCGCGGCTCAGCGTCAGTAAAAAATACCCAAGTCCGCCGAGCGTAAAGCCTTCGAATATGCTTTTGAGCATATCGCAGATAAACATCACCGTTATGCGTTTTGATTGCTTTCCTGCAACCGCATATATCTTTTTTAGTAAATCAAACATAGTCTTACTACTCCAAAAACACCTAAGGGTTTTCGTCTTTTTTCTCCTCGGTGTATTATAACATAATTTTTGCTTAAGTGATAAGAAGAAAACATGCTCAAACTGAAGAAAAAAAAGCAACACAAGTTAATGTTCCCTTCTATAACTAACAGCATACACATGAAGGCCGGCAACTAAAATCTGCTCACCTCTCTCATCACTCAAAGTAACATAGGGCTGCCCAAAACCTGAAAGCCTATCGGTTTTTAAGCCATCCCCATTGATTCATGCGGCGGGGTTCATACTCATCACTTAATCACATACAGCACTCCGCCGCTTCGTCCGAAGATTTCGTTTTCGTACATACACTCGGCGGTTGCAGGCGGGCAGGGGAATACGCCGCGGCGGGCTGCACGGAATTTAAAGCGTACCGTGGTGCCGCCTTTGTCCCAGCTGTTCCAGAAATACTGAACTTCGTTGTCGTATATCTGTTGCTTACTTGGATCCCGCCAATCAGTCCACGACTCTTCAGTATCTTTTTCCTCGTAATCGTTTGATGCGGTAGTAACGAAGGCTGCGTCTAAAATTTCCGCGCCTGACGGAATGGGCGCCCGCAGTGCGACAAACGTATAGTCCTTTCCCGACGAGAGGCGGATTGCCATTTCGTAGGTTTTGCCGCTTTCGAGGGTGATCATCGAGCTGTTCTCCGAATCCGGCGTTACGATTTTATCTGCGGCGATGTCGCGGATAGTACAGGAAACGCCGAGTCCTTCGTCGCGCGGTTTCTGGCGTTCCTGCGGCAGTGCATACGCAAGCGAGGCTGTGTAGTAGAGCTGTCCCGTACCGGTTTTGGTAAAGCGGAGCGGCAGCAGGGTATCCCGCTTTGCTCCCGACACCGGCTGTTCTTTAAAGGAGAACATTTGGAAAACAGGTTTTGCTGCCGCTCCTTTGAACGCCGCAGTGAGCAAGTCTCCGCCGGACAGCGACGCCGCAGCGGTGAGGTCGGTAGCATCAAGCTGTGCATACTGAATATATTCGTACACTGCTTCCAGCACGTGAGCGGTCGTTGCCGTATTTTGCCAATAACCGCCCTTTTGACGCTGGAGCAGGGTGTACAGCACTGCCCGTACCGCATCCTCGCGGCTATGGTCGGGCGCAGCTTTTACTAAGCTCTGCAGAATAAGCGCTAAGTCGAGGGAAAGGTCGTTCCCGTACCAGAATCGGTAGCCTTGTAACGGCGGCACCGCGAGCGATACGCTGCGGGTGGTAAAGCGGCAGGAGTTTATAATCCGCTCTGTGCACTTCGCCGCCTTCGCTGCATCTCCGGCGCGGTTCCGTTGCGTGTAGGTTAAGCTCAGCAATGCAAGGGCTGCAAGATCATTCGGCTGCGCGGTGTAGTCTTCCAGCTGAGGAATCACACGCGCCTGAACTGCCGTCAAAATACTTTCATCAAAACCGGCGTTGTTCATTGCCAGTACAAAGCAGGTGTAGGCCTGTAAGTACGGCGAGAGTGTATTCCTCTTTGCAAGCAGCTGCGAGCGAATATAGTCGGTCAGTTTTTTTGTATTGACGGCAATATCATCTTGGCTGTATCCGCGCTGCTGTGCGGCGGCGCAGATATGCGCAATCCGTAAACTGACATAAAAGTCCGTGTACCAGCCGCCCGGCCAGTAGGGGAAGCCGCCTTCGGACGTTTGTTCCCGCGCCCATGCCGCCATCGTTTTTTTGACCGTGTGCCGGACATTCGGTACCTTACTTTTAAGCGAGAATACGTCGATGTAGTTTTCAAACAGGACGAGCGGTAGAATGCGGGCGGACTGCTGTTCCATGCAGAGGAACGGATAGTCAAATACGTAATCAATAGCTGATGACAGCGCGCCGAGTCCGCTTGAATCCAGCGTCAGACTGAGCGAGCCGGTATTTTCATCTGCCATAGACGGAATGATCAGCCCCTCGGCTGCTTCGTTTTCATCTTTTGCGATAGCGCCGGTTGAAGTTACGGTTTCAAAGACAAAGGGGCGTTCGATAACG
>CAUVKE010000268.1:0-3000 GCA_963552415.1 uncultured Treponema sp. | reverse complement strand
TAATAGAAACTGTCAAAAAACTGAAAGCCTATCAGCTATGCTGATGGCGATGTCCAAAAAGTAACCGACTTTTGGGACATCCCCCGCTTTATTGCAGTATCAGTTTAAAACATTCGGCATAGAGCGCCGTCAGTATCGGAATACCGGTGAGGTCAAGCCACACTGTTTGCTCTTTTTGTTCAAAAGGAATGACACTTCCGGTACGTAAGCACGCTGCCGAAGCGATTTTTTGCCCGCTTTGCAAAGTAAGAATCAGTTTACGCGGCACGCTTGGGGTGTTTTCGTCGTAAAGATAAAAAGCATAAAGATTTTTTTCGGTTTGGGTAAGATAGATGCCGTCTTTTTGCTTGAGCGCATAGCCTTTTGTATTGTAAATGCCTTCGCCATTGGTTTTAAGCCACTGCCCGACTTTTAAAAGATTGCGCATTGCCTTCGCAGGCAGGCAGCCGTCGGGTTGAGGCGGAATATTCAGTGCAAGGTTTCCGCCTTTTGACACGATTTCTATCAATAAAGCGATAATTTTATGAGGCGATTTAAAATTATCTTCGTAATGAAACGAAAAATAATCGCCTGCGGTAATACAGCTTTCCCACGGACAGGGAATAAAATCCGGTGGTACTGCTTGTTCGGGGGTAATGATGTTTTCGTATTCGCCGCCGACTGTGCGGTCGCACACGATTAAATGCGGCTGTGCCGTTTTACGGATTTTTTCTACGATTTCGCCGAGCCGTATATCTTGATGATTGATATGAGGGGATACTTGTCCGCCGTCAAGCCAAAGTACATCGATTTTTCCGTATTGGGTGCATAGTTCTTTAATTTGCCGGTGTGTAAACGCAACAAACTTTTCCCACAATTCGGGGTGATCGGGGATGTGGTAATTCACATTGCGCGTGTGCGCCGGCCCCATTTCGGGCGCCCAATAATAGGGACTGTGCCAATCGGGTTTTGAAAAATAAGCTGAAATGGCCAAGCCTTCGTTGCGGAAGGCATTAAAAACTTCTTTTACGATATGTGCATAGCGGTGCGTATGAAAAGGACAATCGGGAGCGGTTATTTTGTAATCCGTTGTTGCCGTATCGAACATACAAAATCCGTCGTGATGTTTTGTGGTAAACAATACGTACTTAAAGCCGCTTTGCCGTGCAAAGTCTGCCCAAAAATCAGGGCGGAATTTTACCGGATTAAACGTTTTATTTGCGCTCCAATACTGATTTTTAAACTCCTGCATATCGCATGTCCAATCAATATCTTTGCGTGCCCAGTCTTCTTCTTCGTCACAAAGCGGCCATGATTCGTAAGTTGCAAGCTGACAGCAGGGCGCCCAATGCATCATAAGACCGAATTTTAAACCGGTAAACCATTCAATATGTTTACGCACCGCTTCGCTCATCGGCGCTACATAGCGTTCCGCTTCGGAATATGAGTGGACGCCGTCGTGTATTTGTACTTGTGCCATGTGTCTCTTTGCCGGATAATTACGAGGGAGCTGCAACGCTGTAAGGGTTCGTCGTTTATGCAACTTATGCAGCCCCCGTAATTCACTGTGGGGCAGCTCTAAAAACTTCCGTTTTTAGAGGTTTTCCTTAGATTTACTTGCGATGTTTTAATTTAAGTCATTATAGTATAAAGACTTAAATTAAAACTCGTCGGGCATCTCTAAAAATCTAACCGAGTTTTTAGAGATGCCCTGTGGAATGTAAAGTGTAACGCTTTCGTTATTTTACAAATTCATTGATTTGTTTTTGCGATTCCGCCAACACTTTTTGCAAGCCGTTCGCTTCCAATTCTTTTAAGAATTTAGGAAGTTCCGTTGTAGGATCGGACATACCCGATTCTAATGCTTTGCGGTATTTTTCGACGACGTTTTTTAATCCGGCAAGCTCACCCGATACTTTTTCCGGATTGAATGAAAAGCCGACGTGGGGAGCAGCAACGGAGCTTTTATTGTATGCATCAAAAAGCGCCCTGATATTCGACGGATAGGAAATATCCCACTTTTGATTAAAGGGGCTTCCAAACTGCCAACCGAACGTGTAATCGTAACCGTTTTTATCGGCGGCAAGTTTACCACCCATCGTTTTATCAACGTTGTCTTTACCGACGGCGCTGTGGTGCATTCCTTCAATACCGTGCCGAATAAGCGTACCCACATAGCGATCGGTATTCAAAAGATTGATAAATTCCAACACTTTATCAGGATGCTTCGAATTGTACGAAAGTGCGAGTATACCGCCCATTGCATTTTGCGTTTCAAATAAAGGAGCCATCAACGGAATAAATTCAACCGTGAAGCCGACTGATTTAGAAAGGGATTCTTTATAACCGGGCGCGTAGGAGATAAAGAAAGAAAACACTTTTCCCGTTTGAAAATCGTTATCTTTTTGAGCAATATCGGTATCGTATTGCACCGGATCAGGGGCGAGGTATCCTGCTTGATACCAGCGGTGCACCATTTCGCAATATGCCTTATACTCTTTGCTGGCATATTGATTGAATACCTTTGAACCGGTATCTTTGTAAGCGGCAAACTGAGGAACGGCATACGCGCCCGGCATATCCGAAGAAAAAGAAACGCTTTCATACGGATAAGCCGACACAAAACCTTGATCCATTCCGACAAGGCCGATAACTTTTTTGCCTTCGGCTGTACTCTTTTCTTTTACCGTTTTTAAAACGGCTTCATAATCGGCAAGTGTCTTTATTTTTGATAAGTCGATACCGTATTTTTTTGCCATATCGGCGTTAATCAAGAAACCGCCTTGCCAGCCTAATTCTTTGTATACCGGAACACCGTAAATCCGTTTTTTAACGGATACGGAATTCCACAGTGCTTTTGGGATAAAGTTGTACGTTTCCTTCGCATACTTGGGCAATAAGTCGGTAATGTCCATAAATGCGCCGCGGTCAACGAACTGTAAGTAATTGGTTGTCCAGCTTGCGGTAAAGCACATGTCAAATTCCTGTCCCGAATTGATAATCGTCGGCATTTTTTGCGCG
>CAUVKE010000267.1:0-3003 GCA_963552415.1 uncultured Treponema sp. | reverse complement strand
TTCCAGTATTGCAAAAGAGGGCGCCCGTGTTACTATGGATTGTCTGGAACTCGGCGCCAGTGATTTTGTTACTAAACCTTCCGGATCGGAATCGGCAAATTTGGCGACTGTTGCGAATCAGCTCGTTGAGTTTTTACAGGCGTATGGCCGGCAATATCAACTGAAGAAGCAAGCTACTATCAGTATTAAAACACCTTCAGCCGTTCCTGCACAGCACTATATTCATACATCCCATCTACAGACAACATCCCCAACGCCTTCTGTAGCCGTAAATACCGGTTCAGTGTTTGCAGCGCCAGCACAACAGGAAACGAAGCCGACACAGGTTCGTCAGCCGGGAAAACTTGAAATTATTGCAATAGGTATTTCTACCGGTGGTCCTAATGCATTGCGTGAAGTATTTGCGGAACTGGACCCGAAGCTGCCACAGCCGGTTGTTGTTGTACAGCATATGCCTCCCGGTTTTACTTATGAGTTTGCAAATAGTCTAAATAAGATATGCCCACTGGAAGTGAAGGAAGCACAGGAAGGAGATCTTGTAAAACCGGGACGTATTCTCATCGCGCAAGGGGGTAAACACCTTTTAGTAGAAAAAAAACCGCTTGGGGTTATTGCCCATATTTCCGATGCCCCTCCTCAAAGCGGACACCGCCCAAGTGCAGATGTGTTATTTTCCTCTGTAGCGGAACAGTTTCAAAACCGTGCGCTTGGCATTATTATGACGGGTATGGGCAAAGACGGAGCTGCAAGTCTTACGCGATTGTATCAGGAAGGTTCTCGTACTATCGGACAAGATGAAGCTTCTGCCATTGTATACGGTATGCCTCGTGTTGCTTATGAAATGGGCGGTGTAATGGAACAGGTTTCTTTAAGCAATATGGCTTCTGTTATCAATCGTTATGGACGAGAATTTGCCTAAAATATATAAAGGGTTCTGAAGATGTTATTTTTGGACCCCTTTATGCATTCGCTCGTCATATTTCTATCATTTTTTAGATGTCTTATTCTAATATACGGATTCCTCTTTTAGGACTGATATTTCTACGATACCGTAAGAAAGCCTATTAATGGAAACGATCAATTTGCGTCCGCACCATCTGTTATGTACTCGTGCATTTAAAGGTAAAGGATATTCTCCTGTATTTATCGAAAATATGCAGCGTGTTATAAATTGTTTAAAAGCCGGCTGCGATATTTCTTTAGGAAAAGGACTCGACGATATTTGCGCTCCATGCCCTGAAAGAATCGGAAATCGCTGTCGGTCGGAAGCAAAAGTAACGGGCTTTGATGAGGCCGTCCTATCGCAGCTTGGTTTGGAAAGAAAAACGTATATGTATACTGAAATAGACCGGATACTTACAGCCCGATTAACCGAGTTCGTATACGACTGTATTTGCCAAGGCTGTGAATGGAAGCAAACCGGCATCTGCTGTTATGCTGATGTAAAACGGTCTTTAGTCACAAAATAAAATAAGAGGCCGTGACAGTTGAGTATAGACTTTCCTATCAATACATTAAGAGGAGAAAATGTATGGAACAGAATAACAAAAGTCTTTGGTTTAACAGCAGTGATGTTGCTTGCGGTACTGGTAGCAGGCTGTAAGGCGAATACAAGTACTGGAACGTCAACGGTAGAAGTAAAAGTAGAGCCTACAACGTTGCGCCTTACGGAAGGTGAAAGCAAAACGCTGGCTCTGGCTGCAACGGTGAGTCCTGAATTGACATTCCGACCAGTTTTTAATCTTACCTATTGAACTTGCGTCCAAGCTTTTCCCATAACTTCTTCTACATTATTTGTTTTGGTGATTAACCCCAGTCTTATATATCGCGTTCTTCTGTTGTCGGTTTTAGATCAGCATTTAGCATATCAATTATTTTGCCTAATGTTTTTGTTACAAGAATAAAAACTAAACAAATGATAAAAAGGGCAGCAAACATCTTATCAAACATACATAAATGAAGAAATTAAGGACGCTAAAGCCATTTTAACGGGAGAAACAATTCTCAATGTACAAAAACAAATTAAGACCGTCATGCGGCTCTTAATACTTCTCTCGGCACGCCGTTTAACGATAAGTATATTATCCTTATTCGCTCGATTTAATGCCATAGTCAATTCGCGAAAAAAAGAAATAGGTCTTGGTGAATATTTTAAAAGATACTTTTTCTCTGTCTCCCTCTGTATGGAATATAAAGATTGCTATAATAAACATATTAGTCAGCTGTTTGCTTTCAGTTGAGATAGGTGTAGTTTCTTCTTTCTATCCCGCCGGAAAGACTGATACACATTGCTCTGAACCGCCGAGGATTGCTCCGTATATTTCAAAAGGACATCAAAAGGACAGTTGATTGACTGATTTTGTCCCGAACACTATAATATTCGGATATGAAACGAAAATTGATAACTTCAGCCCTTCCTTATGTGAATAATATCCCGCATCTTGGGAATTTAATCCAAGTTTTGTCCGCCGATGTCTTTGCACGTTTTTGTAGGCTCCGCGGATACACGAGCTTATATGTCTGCGGTACCGACGAATACGGTACGGCAACCGAAACAAAGGCCCTCGAAGAAGGGAAAACGCCGCGCGAATTGTGCGACTACTACCATGCAATCCACCGCGATATTTATCATTGGTTCAATATTGCATTTGACTACTTCGGACGTACCTCCACACCTCAGCAAACGGAGATTGTGCAGGGGATTTTTAAAGATATTGAAAAAAACGGCTTTATAAAAGAACATTCTATGGAACAGCTCCATTGTGCACACTGTAACCGCTTTTTGGCAGACCGCTATGTACGCGGCACCTGTCCCCATTGCGGTTACGAAGATGCGCGCGGCGATCAGTGTGAAGCCTGCGGCAAGCTGCTGGAGCCGACCGAGCTGAAAGCTCCCCGCTGTTCAACCTGCGGTGCTGCTCCGGAGCCGCGCAGCACCAAGCACCTCTACATCGACTTGCCGGGCATCGTGCCGCAGTATGAACCGTGGATGCAGAAAGCGAG
>CAUVKE010000266.1:0-3005 GCA_963552415.1 uncultured Treponema sp. | reverse complement strand
AATTAATTTCCGGGAGGATTAACGTGAGCGTAAAAATCAGACTCAAGAAATTCGGAACAAAAAAGCGTCCGTATTACCGCATTGTCGTACAGGATGTCCGCGAACCGCGCGATGGCAAAACCATCGACGAGGTTGGTATCTATCATCCTATCGAAGCGGAAGATCAGCAGATTGCTTTTGATGCCGATAAAGTACGCGGTTGGCTTAATAAAGGCGCTCAGCCGACCGACACGGTTCGTCACTTGCTCAACAAAAAACAATTCACATTATAGGTCGGCTATCGAACATGGAACGTGATTTAGTCGAATATATTGCAAAGTCGCTTGTAGATGACCCCAGCGCTGTTTCCGTGTCGGAAAAAGAAACCGACCGCGGCATTGTGTTGGAGCTGCGTGTTGCAAGCGGTGATGTTGGAAAAGTAATCGGAAAATTCGGAAGGGTTGCGCAAGCAATTAGAACCTTGCTTATGGCATCAGCAGGCCGGAGCGGAACTCGTTATTTGCTGGAAATTCTCGATTAATGGACTGGCTCATAACCGGTAGGGTTCGGAGTACATTCGGCCTTGAAGGCTTTATTAAAATAGAAAGCTGTTCAGGCGAATATGAGCATTTTTTAAACTTAACGGAGATAAAGCTGCGGCTTTCGTGCAAAGAACCGAAAGAGCAGTGTCCCGAAATATCCTATCAGGTTGAAGAGTGTGTTATCCGCAATGCGGATGCATTATTAAAACTACGGGGTATCGATTCACCCGAAGCGGCAAAAAAGCTGCACGGAGCGGATATATTGGTTCCCCGCGATATGGCTTGCCCGCTCGAACGCGGCGAGTTTTATATCAATGATCTTTGTAATTCTGTCCTTGTGTACAAAGGAAATTCTGTGGGTACAGTTGCAGATGTAGTGGAAGGCGGAGGCGGTTTTTTATTGGAAGTCTCCGAGGCTGCAACAGGCAGAACCGTGTATGTTCCGTTTCGATCCCAATTTATTGGGAAGATAAACATACCAGCAAAGCAGGTTGAGCTTATGCACCGCTGGATTCTCGAATGAGATTCAATGTGCTGACCTTGTTCCCCGAAATCCCCGCCGCCTTTTTTGAATCGTCGATCATGGCGAAGGCGGTTGAGCGGGGGCTTATTACCTACAATCTGGTGAATATCCGCGACTTTGCTTACGACAAGCATCGAACCTGTGATGATCTAACCTACGGAGGCGGAGCTGGAATGCTCCTACTGCCGCAGCCGCTTTCGCTCGCACTCGATTCCGTACAGGCTGCCGAAAAACGGGTTATCTATGTAACCCCTTCCGGCAAACCCTTTACGCAATCATGCGCAGCCGAGCTTGCACGAGAACAAGAACTCGTGTTTATCTGCGGCCGCTACGAAGGAATCGATCAGCGGATCATCGACGAATACGCCTGTGACGAAATTTCGCTCGGCGACTACGTTATGTCCTCAGGTGAACTTGCCGCACTCGTAATAATAGACGCGGTGTACCGCTTAATCGACGGCGTTATTTCCCGCGAATCCCTTGAAGAGGAGAGCTTTTCCGACGGTTTGTTGGAATACCCCCAGTACACACGGCCGCAGATATTCAGGGACAGGGCTGTTCCTGAAGTGCTTCTATCCGGCCACCACGAACATATTCGTAAATGGCGGCTTGAACAGCGGATTAGAAAGACGCTTGCCATGCGTCCCGACTTACTGACGGCAATCCGCAGCTCGCCTGAATGGACAAAAGAAGCGGAACTTATTTTACAGGAGATAACAAATGGCAGAGAATTTAATTCGTAAGATTGAAGAAAAACAAAAGATTGTCGAAAAACCTTCCTTTAGAGTGGGCGATACCGTAAAGGTACACTTCAAGATTATTGAAGGAAAAACCGAACGTATTCAGATATACGAAGGCTTGGTGCTGTGTTTTAAAAATGCCGGTATCGGCCGGACATTCACGGTAAGAAAGAACTCTTACGGGGTCGGTGTAGAGCGTGTATTCCCGCTCCACTCACCGCGTATTGCAAAGGTGGAAGTTGTACATGCCGGTAAGGTACGCCGCGCCAAGCTGTACTACATCCGCGAGAAGATCGGTAAGGCAGCGAAAATTAAGACACTGCTGCAGAAAAAGAACTAGCGGATATGCAGTCCGCAGCAGAACGGCCGACTCTTCCGCTTCCCTTACATCGGAATGAGGCGCTTCAAACGGCCGTTCTTGTTCAAAGAGACAAAGCTGCCGGTTTTACCGAAAACGAGCCGGTAATGGTTCGAATACTGTCAATCCTTAAAAACAATATGATACGGATTGCCGTCAAGGGAACCGTATTGCAAGCACAGACGAAAGCTCTTTCTCAGGACGTTCGAGAAGGAGCTTTTTTATTGATGCGCGTTCACATTGCAGAGAATACCATTGTATTAACGCCCTATCAAAAGCATATACTCCCGCAAATTCCGCACAGTGATGTATTTACCCAGCTTGATATACCGCAGTCTGATCTTACGGCGGCACTAATTGCTTTTTTTCGCCAAAATGAACAACCGCTTCAATCCCGCCCGCTCTTAAAAATCCTTTCATCGCTCCATGTTTTTACCCCACATGAAAAACAAGCTGCGTTTGCCGCTACCCTCCTCTACTCCCGCGACATCGAACCTACAGAACAGCTGATTGCACAATGTCTCGCTGCCATGTTTGCCGTTTCAGGTCGGCAAAACGAAAAAGCTGCCGATGCCCCTGATGACTCCGATCTATTTAAGCTGCTTAATCATATAAAGGCAGGTAAAAACCACTGGGTAGTCTTTCCGTTTGAAAAACAACTCGACACACTCTGGAAGGGTTCTGCAGCTTTTCTGCTTGACTTACACGACACGGTGTGCCGTGAATGCTGTCTGAGAGTACGGAGCGAAGAAAAACGGGAAGCATGGATATTTATACTTAAAAACAACGAATGCCTTTTTTCCTATCGGGGACAAGAAGAACTTTCAACACAGAAGCAGAAAAATCTCGCAACTTTGCTGCAC
>CAUVKE010000265.1:0-3008 GCA_963552415.1 uncultured Treponema sp. | reverse complement strand
TTTTCGTTCACTTTTTCAATTCTCCATTAAATAAAAAATAAGATTGGTGCAGCCGACTTTAATACCTTTATGTTATGCTCAAAAAGTGCAGGGGTATTAAAACCTCCGCACGAATAACCGGATTATTCTATATATTTATTCGTGCGGAGAGTTTAATACCCCGATGCTTGCGTTGGGGTTGTTGATTGCACGATACTACATTGCAGTGAGTATAGCTTATTTTCTGATTGATGTCTAGTAAACAGAAACTTATATGCAGATGTCTCATGTCCACGCGAACCGGCTTGTTCCAAGTTGATTTAGCAACTTTCCATAAATAGGATTACCGACTGTTAAACCCTATGTGCGCCGTCTCCTGCCTCACAAGCAAAAAAGGATGCAGTCAGGCCTGTTTTTTCGGTATAAGCTTTGCCGACGCGGGCGGTAAATTTCTCAATGGCATCTTTTTGCACTAAGGCAATGGCACAACCGCCGAATCCCGCGCCGGTCATACGCGCACCTAAGCAGAACGGTTCGGCATTAGCGGCATCAGCAAGCGTATCCAGCTCAATACCGGTTACTTCATAGTCGCGTCGCAGTGAGTCATGGGACGCCTTGAGTAGTTCACCGAGTTTCGGCAAATTACCGGCTCTCAACGCAGCAACCGCTGCAAGTACCCGTTCGTTTTCCGTGATGCAATGGCGCACCCGTTTAAAAATACACTCATCGGTTATCGCTTCAGCAACCATATCAATATCGGCGGAACTCAACTCGCAGAGGTTATAAACAGGCTTAACCTTCTGCAAGAGTGCAAGCCCTTTCATACATTCGGCGCAGCGTTCATTATACTTTGAGTCTACAAGCGCACGCTGTTTATTGGAGTTCATCACAACAATACGGTAATCCCCCAACACGAGCGGTACGTATTCATACTCAAGCGTTGCCGTATCAAGCAGCATTGCGCATTCTTTTTTCCCCATTGCAATACAGAACTGGTCCATAATTCCGCACTGCATATTCATAAAAGTATGTTCCGATTCCTGCCCCATTTTTGCAAGTTCTACCGGATCAATCTTAAAACCGAACAGTTCATCGACTGCCCGCCCAAAGCCTACTTCCAGCGCAGCCGATGAAGAAATACCGCCGCCCGCAGGCAGCTTACTGAAAAACAGAACCTCAAACCCGCTCGTGAGTGTGTACCCGCCTTTTTGCAGCATCGCAAGCATACCGTTCAGATAGTTCGCATACTGATTTTCCCTCCGGTAGCAGAAGGTTTCCGTAGAAGAAAATTCAAGTGCGCCAGGGAACCGTATATCATCATAGATAATTTTTGTGTCAGATCGTTTGCGCAGTAATACATAGAGGCACCGGTTAATCGCCGCAGGGAAAACCTTTCCGCCGTTATAGTCGATATGTTCCCCGATAATATTGATACGGGCAGGGGAGGCAATCATCATGATTTCTTCCGCACCTGCTCCATACCGCTCGGTAAAGGCTTTTGTCAATTCAGCCTTCATCCGTTCTTCCGGCAAATCGGTTAAAAACTGTATAAATTCATGCTGTGTCATGGTGCTCCTCCCTTGGGTAATCGCAGTAGATGGGTTCCTGAATAGATAGACCTGCAGAATAATGGGACTGTCCCACCTTTCCTTTTTGCAAATATGCGGGCATCTACTTCGTTATTTCACAAAAATTAGTCCTCGACGTTACTATGGTAATACATATGTTTTACAGGGTCAAGGTTTTTTTAAGAGGCCGAATATATCAGTAAACGCAATCGATTGGAAATTTCCACCAGACTATATCCATCTATGGGGAACCTCTAAAAACTTCAGTTTTTTGATTGTTTACCAAAATTAAAAAAAATGTCTAATGCGTTTACCCTGATGTTTTTTTAATAGATTTGACGAAAAAGTAAAAATTTTTTATATTACTCTTAGAAATTAGGAATAAATCCTATGATTAGGAGGAACTATGACAGTTACTGTTGATGAAAAAGCAAGAGCTTTTCTTGCAAAACACAATGAAACCAGCGTGTACACCTATTTAGGCGGATGCCGTACGTGAGGCGGCGTTGTACCTCAACCGGCCGTGTTTGCCGGTTCGCCTGATTCGCTCGATGACTACGAAACCTTTAATGCTGACGGTATTACCGTCTATGTACGCAAAGACACTCAAACCGAAAACGGCACACTGACCGTTACAGTGGTTAAGATGCTGTGGATGGATTCTTTAGCGGTAGAAGGAATGGCGTATTAGCAGTAGAAGTTATCCCCGCAGGATGAACGCCTGCGGGGATTCTAAAATCCTCCACCGCGCTATCTTAGGTCATAGACTTTCCAATAAAAGCAAAATAAAATACCGCAGTAAAGAAATAGAGAACTGCAATGATATAAAAAAACAAAGCAGATGGTATAAATGCAGAAGCTACTGCACCGGCGGCAAAATATATAATACCGGACAGATAGTGTACACTGCGTTGCAATTCTTGCCTTTTTCCACGGATGACCTTTCCCATTGCAAGTCCTGCGTCTGTTAAATAGCCGCTAAAATGCGAGGTGCGTATCAATATACCATTATATGGAATGAACATACCGTTTTGTATGCCGAGTATCATGCATGTTATGGAAAGAACAATACGTAATGGAGGCCTTATAACGGCGATTGCGAAAAACACTGTTGAGAAAATCAGTAAAAGAATGCTGTAGCGTTTTGAGAATGTGCAATCACTCTTATGAAAAAGCATACCTGAGATACATGCGCCGATATAAAAAGAAAGGATAAGCAGTAAAAAGGCGGCGGCCTCTGCAACAGCTCCTTTGGAAAGGGTCAGCGCTACACGAGTAATAGTACCGGTGTGATGGCTGACCGCCGTGCCGGCTGTAATAAAAAATACGCCGTTCAGAAACCCTGCGATAAAGGTTAGCAGATGTATTAATATCGTTAGAATAAGATTGTGTCTTTTATTCACTCAAATACTATAATCCGATTTTGATAAAAAAGCTACGTGATTCATTATCCGAAAAATG
>CAUVKE010000264.1:0-3017 GCA_963552415.1 uncultured Treponema sp. | reverse complement strand
ACAATACAGTCCGGCTTGGGGAGATTCAATTCTTCAAGCGCTTTAAAAAAGCCGGTATAAGCAAGCCCTGCGGCTCCGCCTCCCGATAACACGAGTGCCCATTTCATACCAGCACAGAGTATACAAGAAAATAAAACCTGCGCCTATAGCTCATGGACATCCGCAAAAAACTCAAGTTTTTTAGAGGTTTCTTGATATATAATCCTTGACGCCCTGCATCTTTCCCATTAGAATCCATCAGATAAGGAAATTAGGAATGGATATTATTAAGCGAAACGGTGAAAAGGAAGCCTACAATGCTGAAAAGATTACCATGGCGATGCAGGCGGCATTTAACAGTGTAACGGATGCGACGGCGCAGCATGATGCAAATACGGCTGTACAAAAGGACACGGAATTATCAAAGGTTGACGATCTTGCGCAGGTACTGCAGCAGATGACGGCGGAAATCGAAGCCGATATATATGAGCTGAGCAAAAACGGGAATGCGGTACAGGTAGAAACTATTCAAGATTTGGTTGAAAAAACGCTCATCGAACATAATTATTACGCAGCGGTGAAGAGCTTTATCCTTTACCGTGTTGAACAGACAAAAAAACGAGATGCACGGCGTGCTATTGCCGCTCATTTTTCTTCCATTGCGATACAACCGGTACTAACCCGTATTCAGCAGGATTTTCCCGAAGAACAGTACAGCTTAACCCTGCTCTTTCACAAGTTTGAATCCTTCCGTAAGCAGGATATGACAGAATCGGAATTACTGGAAATCCTGATAAAGGCCGCTGTTGAGCTAACTGCGCAGGAAGCTCCCCATTGGGAGTTTATTGCCGCTCGCTTTTTAATGCTCGATTTTTCCGGCAAACTGAAAATCGAGCTTGAAAAACGGAATATCCGATCATTCTACGAAAAAATCACCTATCTGGAAGAAAAAGGACTCTACGGCGCTTATATCCGTGCAGGCTATTCAAAAGAAGAGCTGGAAAAAGCCTATTCGTATATCGATAACGGTAAAAACGACCTTTTTACCTACAGCGGTTTGGATTTGCTTTTGCGCCGGTATGTTATTTCCACACGGGGGCATATTCCGCTTGAAACACCGCAGGAGATGTTCTTGGGGATCGCCTTACACCTCGCCTTGCATGAAAAAAATAACCGGATGGAATGGGTGCGCCGCTTTTACTTGATGCTGAGCAGCTTGCAGGTTACCATGGCGACGCCGACCCTTTCCAATGCCCGTAAGCCCTATCATCAGCTTTCGTCCTGCTTTATCGACACCGTTCCCGACTCCCTCGACGGGATTTACCGCAGCATCGATAACTTTGCAAAGATTTCCAAATTCGGCGGCGGCATGGGGCTGTACTTCGGCAAGGTGCGGGCAGTCGGCGCACCCATCCGCGGGTTTCAAGGGGCGGCGGGCGGGGTCATCCGCTGGATAAAGCTTGCAAACGATACCGCCGTTGCCGTCGATCAGCTGGGTGTGCGGCAGGGTTCAGTAGCCGTGTACTTGGACGTATGGCACAAGGACGTGCCGGAGTTTTTGCAGCTCCGTACCAATAACGGCGACGACCGTATGAAGGCGCACGATGTGTTCCCTGCGGTGTGCTGCCCCGACCTCTTCTGGCGCACCGTCGATGAGGACATCAATGCCCCGTGGTACCTGATGTGCCCGCACGAAGTTCTCACGGTAAAAGGCTATGCGCTGGA
Source organism: uncultured Treponema sp. (assembly GCA_963552415.1). Taxonomy (GTDB): domain Bacteria; phylum Spirochaetota; class Spirochaetia; order Treponematales; family Treponemataceae; genus Treponema. Next base: position 1,313 of record CAUVKE010000264.1, on the reverse strand, counting down.
AGACTTTTACGGCGAAGAATGGGAAAAACGCTACAAGGATTGTATCAACGATAATCGAATTTCCAAACGGGAAATCCCGATAAAAGAGTTGGTGCGCCTCATCCTGAAATCTGCGGTAGAAACCGGCACGCCGTTCATCTTTAACCGCGACCATGCGAACCGCGCCAACCCCAACGGGCATCAGGGCATGATCTACAGCTCCAATCTCTGTACCGAAATTGCACAGAATATGAGTCCGATCGAGACGGTGAACACCGAAATCCAAACACAGGACGGGGAGACTGTGGTTGTAACTGTTACCAAGCCCGGTAATTTCGTTGTCTGTAATCTCGCATCGCTGGTTCTCGGCAATATCGACACCGATAACGAAACCGAACTGGAAAGCATTATTGAAGCGGCGGTACGCGCCTTGGATAATGTAATCGACCTCAATTTTTATCCCGTACCGTATGCAAAGATCACCAACGAGCAGTACCGCGCTATCGGCTTAGGCGTTTCGGGCTATCATCATTTATTAGTAAAAAAACACATTGCGTGGGAAAGCGAGGCGCACCTCGGCCTTGCCGATGAGTTGTTTGAAAAAATCAATTACTATGCAGTGCAGGCGAGTATGCGTATTGCTGAAGAGAAAGGTTCGTACCGCCTCTTTGAAGGCAGCGATTGGCAAACCGGCGCGTATTTTGAAAAACGCGGCTATCATTCCGAACAGTGGAACACGCTGCGGGATGCAGTTGCCCAACACGGTATGCGGAACGGCTATCTGTTAGCGGTCGCTCCTACGAGTTCCACCTCGATTGTCGCGGGTACCACTGCCGGCATCGATCCCATTATGAAGCGCTATTTTTTGGAGGAAAAGAAAGGCTCACTTGTCCCCCGTGTTGCCCCAGCTCTATCGCTCGAAACCTATTGGCTGTATAAAAACGCCCACACCATTGATCAGCTCTGGAGCATCCGCGCCTGCGGTCTCCGCCAGCGTCATATCGATCAGGGGCAATCCATGAACTTCTACATTACCAACGAGTACAGCTTCCGGCAGGTGCTCAACCTGTATGTTGAAGCATGGAAAAACGGCGTAAAATCCGTCTATTATGTCCGCAGCCGCTCCCTCGAAGTGGAAGAATGCGAAAGCTGCAGCTCGTAGGGTATCCAACCGGAGAACATGATACCTTCCTATCCATATTCTCCGTCCCTACCGATGCGCTCGGTACCTCATTGCCGTTATACGCTGTTACCCGCCGCTTCACTCCGTTTTGTTTAAGGTGAGCCGAACGAGCGTGTCTTTTTTGGAATCGGGGTAGATGTTGATGCTGAAT
>CAUVKE010000263.1:0-3018 GCA_963552415.1 uncultured Treponema sp. | reverse complement strand
AAAGAAGGCACACTCCTAAAAGCAAAACAAATGTACACGCCTTTAAAAATAGAAACTTATAACCAGTAGCCATTTTGTGAAAATACTCTTTCACGCTTAAAACCTTTTAATAAAATAATAGCGGCAGTCTGTGCATACCGAACCGCCTTGCATTTACCGGTTCCAGAACTGCCGCAAAGAACCTAAGCGTTATCCTTCGGAAATTGCTTCCGTAGGACAAACGCCTGCGCATGCACCGCAGCTGATACAAGCATCAGCGTCAATAATGCGCGCTCCATTCGCTTCACTGATAGCACCGACGGGGCATTCGCCCTCGCATGCACCGCAATTAACGCAAGCATCGGAGATCTTATAAGCCATACTCATACTCCTTGATATGTGTGATATCAATATCATAATCATAATGTCTGAAAAATGCAAGTATGAAACAAGTGGCACACAGGGCAAGCCATCAGGCAGAGTTGATATAAACCGCTTGCTTCAAGCATGATACGCTGCCCTAGACAGAGCTTAAAGTATATAGTAACCTACGGTTTATTCCAATTGAAAGGAGCCTTGCTCATGAAAAAACTACTGACATTCCTGTTTGGCGCAGTCCTTTGCGCAAGCGTATCGGTTTCCTGTGCAAAAAAAGACAACGGGCAACATATTTTAACCGTCGCTGCAAGTCCTGAACCGCATAAAGCGCTTTTAGAGCTTGTAACGGAGGATCTTGCAAAAGAAAATATCACGCTTAAAATTACCGAATTTACCGACTATGTAACCCCCAACGATGCGGTTGAAACAGGCGAACAGTTCGCAAACTTTTTCCAACATGTTCCCTATATGGACAGCTTCAACAAAGAACATGGCTACCATTTGGCCAGCGTAGGAACCATCCATATTGAGCCGCTCGCGCTGTATTCAAAAAAATACGGAAACCTCTCCGAATTTAAAAGCGGCGATACCATTGCCATTCCGAATGATCCGACAAACGAAGCGCGCGCACTGTTGCTGCTCGCTTCTGCAAATATCATCGCCTTGCGCGACGGCGCCGGTTTAGACGCTACGCCGCAGGATATTACCGAAAATCCCTACAGCTTACAGTTTAAGGAAATCGAAGCGGCCACACTTCCGCGCGTGCTTGCAGATGTTGAAGGCGCCGTTATCAACGGAAACTATGCTATTCCTGCGGGGTTTTCCGCCGCAAAGGACGGCTTGCTTGTTGAAGGAAAAGATTCTCCTTATGCAAACGTCATTTCGGTTAAACAAGGAAACGAGAACGACCCGCGCATCAAAGCATTGATAAAAGCGCTGCAAAGCGATAAAGTACGTAAGTATATTACGGAAAAATATCCTAACGGTGAGGTTGTTCCGGCATTCTAGGAATGTGATTGCAATCTTCTAAAAAATATTCCTTTTTAGAAACTGATCATTCATATTGCGGTTCAACCGTTCACGGTAAGAGCATCTAAGCGCTCTCCTGAGATTTTAAATGCTCTACGGTAAAGAGAAGGTGTTAAAATGAAGGAACAACGACACGTAAGCAATCTTGCAAAATGTTTTACAGTTGTCTTTATAATGCTGATATGCGTATCGGGACTAGTTTATGCACAAGAAAAAGCGGACGCGCTGAAATTATACCGTACCGGCCGCAGCTTGGACAGTGCGGGTCGGGCGGAGGAAGCGAAAGCGTCGTACACAGCGGCAATCAATGTCTGCCTGAGTGAACTCCGTCACAATCCCCGCAATATGGACTCCTACACCGTCTATACATGGTCGCTGTTCCGTCTTCACAGATACCGCGAAACGGTAGCCGTCTGTAATGAAGCGCTCAAAATTGCATCGGATGTACGCCTAATCGAAACATTAGGCGAAGCTCACTTCTACCTGAATGATTATAAAGAGTCACTTCGCCAAATGGAACGCTATATCGATATGGCGCCTACCGGAGAGCGGGCAAGCGTTGCCTATTTTTATGTCGGCGACATTTACCGCTTAACAAAGCGCTACCAAAAGGCCGACATCGCTTACTCTGCGGCGGTACATTTAGAACCGTCCAATTCACTGTGGTGGTACCGGCTCGGTCTTGCACGGGAACAAGCAGGGGATAAACGAAACGCACGGGATGCCTTTCAACGGGCGCTTACTATACGGAAGGAATATAAAGAAGCTGCCGAAGGACTGGCCCGCTTAAAGCTTTAAGCTTAAAACGCCGCCGGCTTTTTAGGCTTTTTAATACCGATTACGGATAAATATATTCCCGCCCCGGCGAATCAATTTTCTTTACGGATGCTACGATAATGTACGGATCAAACCCTGCTTTATACGGTTTTTTTGAAAGCATTCCGGTAATTTCCACCCATTCGCCGTCGGTTAGTTCCTGAGCGCCGCTCCACTGTGCAAGTAACCCGACCGGCTGCATATCGGCAGCGCAGCATGTCATCATCATACGGGCTAAGGCAAAATCATTCGGTTCAAATAATTCGCTGTCTTTCCAAACAGAGCCGACTGCCGTAATTTCCGTACCTACCCATTTATCCAGCTTGGTATAGAGTTCGGTAAGCCATAGAGAAAACGTGTCGTCATCCATAATGATGCGCCCATCTTGCAGCGACAATTGCGGCGGGGCAATCCGAGTCAGCGCTGACCGAGCCGGAGGAGCTGCAGTGTATTGACTGCCCAAAGAGTCCGCATAAGAAAACTGAGAAAATGCAATGCCGGTTTTTGTTGCGACAGCCATACCGGCCAAGGCAACTGCGAAGACGGCAAGCCCGAAAACGCCTGCATATCCGCTGCGGCCATCTCCCTCAAATCGGTCAAAAACAGCAGCATACCCATTATTAAAAAGTGAGGTACGCGATTGCGATTCCTGCATAACCTTTTTAAGTTTGAGCACACCGATACTAAAAAACACCGCTGCAGAAAGCAATAGCATGGGAACATGCCGCTCATGCACATAGCGGTATGCCGAACCGGAAACAACGACACTAGTAAAATACAGTGCAAAACCGAAAAGAATTACCACCTGTAGAATAA
>CAUVKE010000262.1:0-3022 GCA_963552415.1 uncultured Treponema sp. | reverse complement strand
TTTAATACCCTTCGTTACGACGCAAGCGTCGGGGTATTAAACCCTCCGCACGAATAAATTCACCGGCTTTGATGCATCCTTTTGCAGGAAGTTTTGGAAAAAATTTCCTGCATTTTTTTCATAGAAAGGGTAACTGCATCAGACACTTATACATAAGAATCGCAGAATAATGAAGCTGTGAGACCATTTGAACCGCAAAGCGGTGAAACTCTGGTCGAACGGCCTCATTATTCTGCGGGAAATACAGTAAAACAGTCTGATGCGGTTACCATTTGTATCGCTTAAAATAAACGTTCCCATTAGGTTGACGATACGTACTATTATGTATATATTTATACGTATAGGGAGTAATGCGTATGCAAGCAAAACTAACATTAAAAATGGATAAAGATGTTATCGAGTCAATGAAATGTTATGCAGCAAACAATAAGAAAAGTCTTTCACGACTGGTCGAAGATTTTTTTAAAACCTCTATCGAAGAAACAAAAGATACGATTAGTATTTCTCCTCTTGTAAAAGAATTGACGGGAATTATCAGCGAAAAAGATATGGACAATGCCGATTATATCGACTATTTGGAAAAAAAATATGATTAAAAAAGTTTTTGTCGACTCCGATATCGTTTTAGATGTTCTGTGTAAAAGGATTCCATACTATGAATATGCGGCAAAAATTTTTTCATTAGCCGATATGAAAAAGCTAACCGTATATACTACTTCTTTGGTAGTTGCAAATGTCTATTATATTTTGCGTAAGGCAATAGGGATAGAAAAATCGAAAGAAGCATTACGAAAATTACGGCTTTTGGTACATATTATTTCGATACAGGAACGAGAGGTTGACATAGCACTTAATTCATCCTTCGCCGATTTTGAAGATGCTTTACAATATTACACTGCAATCAAACATGGTATGGAGACCTTACTAACACGAAATATAAAAGATTATAAAGAAAAAGATTTGATCATTCAAACCCCTGAACAATTTATCAAAGGTTCTTTCCTATAAAACGCCGGAAGTAAAAACGGCTTTGATGCATCCTTTTGCAGGAAATTTTGGAAAAAATTTCCTGCATTTTTTTCATAGAAAGGGTAACTGCATCAGACACTTATACATAAGAATCGCAGAATAATGAAGCTGTGAGACCATTTGAACCGCAAAGCGGTGAAACTCTGGTCGAACGGCCTCATTATTCTGCGGGAAATACAGTAAAACAGTCTGATGCGGTTACCATGGCCTGCTTGACAGGAGCTGTATAAATCCGTATATTCCATTCGATCAAGTTTTGGGGATGTTCCGGTTTCGACTAGGAAGTAGAGGCTTGAGTTGCAGGTGGAGAGCCGTGCTCCTAAAAAGCGGCAAACTTTATAACTGCCAACAATGACAGTTCCGACTACGCATTAGCTGCGTAATCGCGGAACCTACCGAGTGTTGCTTCCGAGCGAGGTAGAGTTCCGACGCTACTCGGAGCTTGCTTTTTACCGGATGCGGACGGCAAAAAGGACACTTTCCGCAATACGGATTCGACGCTTTCGGCGCTGACACCGGATCCCGACAATCACCTCGCGCCGATAAACCTGTAGACGCTCCTGTATCTCTTTTTAGGACGGGGGTTCAATTCCCCCCATCTCCAACGTTTCTTCTATTGATACATAATCAAATACGGGCGAGGTTTAAGCGAAAATACTTCTTCCGGTTTCATAATCGGAACGTCATAACCGGCGCCTGCGACCATCGGCTTTAAAAAAAGTTTAAAAGATTTGAGCGGAATATTTTTTGCCGCTGCATTATACGCATACGTTTCTTTTTTTAACTTCGGCGGGCCGAAACCGTCGGAACAATGGATGAGCTGCACCCGTTCATAATTGCTTTTTACTAATTGCCGCTGTTTAATCATCCGCGCATTAAACTGATGGATAACCAACATACGCCTGCCGCCGATACCATGCTCAATCATATAGTTCTGTATTATTTGCTGAGCTTCGTTGATTTCCTCTGCCGTCACAGAGCCGATTTCCTGCATCGGTTTTGTGGTACGCCATTCGGGATCAAGTGCGAGATGCACATTCGGATATTTTAAGAACGGGAGCAATTTTTTCGTTGCCTCGGCAACCGGATACTTTCCGATTTGGTGGTCGAGGAACACATACCAACCCCGTTCCGCTGCAAATGCAATGTACTGCTCTACAATAGCGGTAGACAGTATACCGATTTCGCCGGCAGGCCAGCAGGTACCGTAAATGATATAAAATGCGGGGATAATGTTTCGATTGCCGTTTGCAACATCGTAGAGTTTAACGAATTCGTTCATAATCGGCTCAATCTCTTCAAGTGAATATTGGCCGAGTATACCCATCGTGCGGGCATTGGGTTTGCCGTACAGCGCAAAGACATCACTATTGAGTAATACCGATTGTAAGCCCTGTTCCGCCCGCTCTTTGTTTTTTATAATATCTTGATATTCAATAGGTCCCGCGAGGCCGCTTGTTTCCATCACGGTTATCTCCGGTCTATTAAGGAAAAGAGCGCGTGGAAAGACCGGCTTCCATTCAATTTTTCCCTGCGGAGCGGCGGCATTCCTTTCAGGATTGACGGAATCGTAAGGGTATGCACCTACTGTATACAACAGCAAAACACAAAAAAATAATACAATCTTTCTTGATAAAGGTACGGCCATAGCATTCAAAGTATCGGCAGTAAATCAAAAAGCTATAACGTTGAGTTAAACCGGAACAATTGTCAAGAATTTTTCTTGCAAATTACCCTTTTCCGTATTATAATTAGATTTATACTAAATTTACCACCGGATACAACGATGGATGTCAGTTGTTATTTGTAGTAAATTTACAAAAAACTATTTTTATAAGAAGGTGGTTGACAGTTATGAAAAATTCGTATATTGTACCCCCCCCCCCCCCCCTCCCCCCAACAACAAAAAGCAAAAGACAGACAAAAACAAAGAGCAGAGAGAAGAACATAATCGACAAGATACTCACTTACTACTTCTCTTTTCTTGTTGTGT
>CAUVKE010000261.1:0-3049 GCA_963552415.1 uncultured Treponema sp. | reverse complement strand
CGGACACGGCACCTGCTTATACTTTTCAGTACTTTGTGGTATAATGCCGGTATGCCGCCTAAAATATGCCTTGTATTGACGGAAAATACTATCGACAAGAATATTCAGCTCATTGAACGCTACCGTCCGTGGATCGATATTGTCGAGCTGCGGGCAGACTTTCTTGATCCGCAAGAGTTGCTGCATATTCGTACATTTCCGAACATTGCGCATATACCGGCTATTTTAACCATACGCAGATTTTTGGACGGTGGCGCATTCAAAGGCGGGGAAGGTTCCCGTATCACACTGTTTGCCCGCGGGCTTGCCTTTGCGGATACCGATCCGCTGAATAATTTTGCATATCTCGACCTCGAATCCGATGTGCAGGCTCCGAGTTTGGAAGAAGCGGCGCAGGCTTTTAATATCGGCATCATTCGCAGTCTCCACAGTATGAAGGCACCGATTAGTGATATCACCGCTAAAATACGTGAAATCCGGCGGACGGACGAAGAAATTGTAAAGATTGCATATAAGGCCGATAACCTTGCGAATGTAACGGCGCTTTTCAAACAAGCACAGCAATTGAGCGGACAAAATATACTGATTGCAATGGGCAAGTACGGTATCCCGTCTCGTATTTTAGCTGCAAAACTTGGTTCTCCGCTTATGTACACCATGCCGCGGGAGTATATCGAAAAATATCATTTGGAACAGGAATCTATTGATCCTATTACGCTCAACGAGCTGTATCACTTTCGCACAATTAATGATAAAACGAGCATATACGGGGTTGTCGGTACCGATACGACAAGGAGCCTCAGCCCTGCTATTCACAACAGCGGTTTTGCACGAAAAAATATTAACGCCGTTTATATTCCGATTTCTGCCGCGGACAGTCAGGAAGCCATTGCATTTGCCGATTGTACCGGAATAGAGGGACTTTCAGTTACGCATCCGTTTAAATTTGATATTATTCCTTTTTTGGATTCGATCGGACCTGCTTCAACAGCGTGCGGGGCTGTGAATACAATACTGTTTGACGGCGGTAAACGCAGGGGCTTCAATACCGATATCGACGGTTTTTCGCGGGCTTTGCAAGAATTTTTGAACGTTCAAAGCCTCAGGTTTAAACACGTTGCCATCATCGGCACCGGCGGAGCGGCTCATGCGATTGCCAATGCCGTGCATCAGCTGCATGGAAAAGCCTGCGTTTTCGGCCGTTCTGCTGAAAAGGCAAAACAGCTGGCAGAACGGTATAACTTCCGATGGGCGGTATTGGACTTAGCCTCCGTCCGCATACTCAAAAAATATTCGGATGTGATTATACAGGCGACCTCCGTCGGTATGCATGAGGGAGAAGATCCTCTGGAATTTTACAGTTTTTCGGGCGCCGAAAAGGTATTCGACGTTATCTATACTCCCGAAAAAACCGTACTCTTAACACGTGCCGAAGCTGCCGGCTGCGATATTTGCAACGGATACGATATGCTTAGGTACCAAGCATATAAACAATTTGAACTCTTTACAGGAGGTTCCTATGAGTAAGACAATAAGTGTTGAAGATCAAAAAGTATTGGTAGCCCATACTGCTATTGACAAGCTGATTTCCGAAGGGATCATCCATTCCGGCATGAAAATCGGTCTTGGAACCGGCTCTACCGCAATGCCTGCCGTAAAGCGTTTGACCGAATATATTGCAAAAGGAAAGCTAAAAAACATCGCTGCCGTTCCTACCAGTTTTCAAACATCGATAGCGTGCGAGGAATTCAACATACCTATTTTCTCTCTCAGTTCGGGACGAATCAATGGTTCGCTGGACTTAACGATCGACGGTGCAGATGAAATTGATTCAAAAAAGAATCTGATTAAAGGCGGCGGAGCAGCTTTGCTGCGTGAAAAGATTATCGCCTATAATAGCGAACTGTTTGTCGTTATCGGGGATGAAACGAAAAGTGTCAAAATGTTAGGCATACATTTTCCGCTCCCCATCGAAATTGTACCGGAAGCACGGCTCAGCATTATGAAAAAACTTGAAGGATACGGCGTTTCGATGATTATCCGCGACGGTATCCGAAAGAAGGGGCCGGTTATCACCGATAACGGAAACTTTATTATGGATATCAAATGGCCTGCTAATGCAAAAATCAATCCTGCTAAATTGGAAAGCGAATTGAATGCCATACCGGGCATTATCGAAAACGGATTTTTTACTCAGAAACCTCCGCGCGTCTTTTTAAGCCGCGCAGACGGAACCGTCGAAGAATTCTAATGAGTGAGAGGATAAATCAATGAAGATAGGGATTTTTGCAGCGGAACAGCAAGAGATAGAAAACATTCAACAAAGTCTGCAAGGACGGAAAATTGAACGAGCAGGGCTCGTGTTTTATGAAGCGGAACACGGTACGCATACGGTTATCAGCGTATGCGGCGGAATCGGTAAAGTGAATGCAGCGATTTGTACGCAGTTGCTGATTTCGGAATTTCATGCGGAAATAATTATCAACACCGGTACTGCCGGAGGCTTAAACGATGCTTTGCATGTATTCGATTTGGTCGTTTCGACCGATGCGGTACAGCATGATGTGGATGTTTCGGTATTCGGTTATGCGAAAGGGCAGGTTGCCGGAACCCCCTCTCCATTTTGGAAAGCTGACGACGGTCTGCGCGCCGCTTTCATGAAAACCTTTACCCAGCTGAAAACCGACTGTGCGGAAGATTTTGCAAATACCGACAGCATGATTGCCGGACGTATCGCTTCGGGAGACCGCTTTATTGTAGACGCCGCGGTAAAGCAGGAGATTATCTCGACGTTTAAAGCCGACTGCGTTGAAATGGAAGGCGCTGCGGTTGCTCAAACCTGTGTAATAAACGCCGTACCCTTTGTGATATTGCGCTGTATTTCCGACAATGCAGGGGAACCTGCCGCAATCTCGTATCAGCAATTTTCAAAAGAGGCGTCCCGTATCTCGGCGATGCTAGTACTACACACGATTGCCCTCCTATAACTTTTGAAAATATACGACGCATCTACTGCGTCATACGGTAAAAAAGTGTCCTCAACGTATCA
>CAUVKE010000260.1:0-3052 GCA_963552415.1 uncultured Treponema sp. | reverse complement strand
TGCAGGTTACGGCAAGCGATAAAAGCGTACCGCCGGTGATTTCTCCTTTTAAAGCAGTATCCCGCACATCACGATATGCGTTACTCAGGCGGGTAAATCCCTGTCCCGTCTGATTATATGAGCGCAGCACCTTCATCCCGAAAAGATATTCATTGAGCGAATCGGCTGCCGCGTCTTTTGCCGACTTTGCTGCAGAATCCAGTCTTCCGAATGCCTTTAACGAAAGCACGATGATGAGCGCTGCAATCGGCATCGTCATATAAAACGCGAAGGCCATCTGCGGATTAAAATAAAACATAAAGAGGGAAGTGATGATGCAGCTGAATACTACCCCTGCCAAGCCGGTAAACAGGGCGACCATCGACTGTTCAAGCGCAAGAAAGTCCGACGTAAAAGTATTGATCAGCTCTCCTGTCGCCTTTTTGGAAAAATAACCGAGCGGCAGTGTTTTCAGTTTGTAGACAAAATCGGTTTTGTTTTCAGCCGAATGTGTTGCAGCCGGTAAGAACGTACCGAGAAACGAACCCCAGCTGACGAATAGCTGCACGGCAAACAAGCCGCCCATTACAATACAGATGATGCGGAGCGTGTGCATATTCAGCGAAGCCGGATTCGCAAAACCTTCAGCCAACAAATTGATTGCAAAGTATACGGCGACGGCGGGGAACGAAATCGTCAGTCCTTCAAAAAAATGGCACAGCGCCGGTCCAATCATCTGCTTTGGATGCCCCATCGTAAATGCATTGATGATATTTTTCATACTGTCAATCTCCTTCTTATTCCTTATTCATGCCGCCGGTCAATCGACCATTCATCCGCGGTGTGCTGCAAGTCCCACAGGGCTTTATACTCCGTGTCTCCGCTCATAAGCATTTGGTGCGTACCGCGTTCAATAATCTTTCCGTCCTGCATCACCAAGATTTGACCGGCTTCGGCAATGCTTTGCAGCCGATGAGCAATGACGATGAATGTTTTATCCCGTACCAGGTTTTTAATCGCCGTCTGAATTTGGTTTTCATTTTCCGCATCCGTGTAGGCAAGCGCTTCATCAAGAATAACAATCGGTGCATTTTTCAAAATCGCCCTCGCAATGGAAATCCGCTGTGCTTCCCCTCCCGACAGTTTGCTGTGTCCCGACCCGACCATCGTGTCGTACCCGTGCGGCAGTTTCATAATAAAATCGTGACAGCACGCCTGCCGTGCAGCTTCCATAACCGCTTCATCGCTCGCGTGTGAATGCATTCTGATGTTTTCCATAACCGTGCCCGCAAAGATGTACGTGTCTTGAAAAACCGCCGCCGTATACTCCATCAGGCGGGAAAAAGGAATATCGCGGATAGGCACACCGCCGATGGTGATTGCCCCTTCTTCCGTTTCCCAAAAGCGCAAGAGCAGCTGTCCGATTGTGGATTTTCCTCCGCCTGATTCTCCGACCAGCGCTGTCATTTGTCCCTGCGGTGCAGTAAACGATATCCCGGACAGCGCCTGCTTCCGCAGCGGATCGGCGCTTTTTTGATATGAAAAAGAAACGTTATCAAAGCGTACTTCCCAGCTGCGGGGTACGGAAGCTGCTGTTTCGGTATCGGTAGTCATAGCGGTATCGGAATCTGTATCTATAGCGATGGTATCGGAATCGGTAAGCGCCGGTTCCTGCACAATCTCATCAATTTGTACAAGACCTGCTTGCAGCATCCGCAGCTGCGTTGCATATTCGATACAGCCGGTCAGCGGTTCAAATAATGCCGGTACAAGAATCAGTGTCATCAAAACGGAAAGAATCAAGTCCCTGCTCGGATTACGGGCAAGCAGCCATACGCCGACAGGCAGCGCCACACTCAAAAGCGATAGCACAATACTCTTGTACATACTCATCGCAAAAGCGCTGTTTTTATAACTTTTTATCTCCCACCCCATATACGCGGCGATATGCTGTTTCAACGCATTCGTTACCGCCCCCGCACGTCCGAACAGTTTAACCTCAGCCATACCCCGCACATATTCCGAAAAGGCGCCTGTCATCTTTGTGGAGGACTGCGTCACTGCTGTCATAATCGTTTTTACTTTGTTGCCGCCGAACACCAGCATCTGAAAAAAGAAGCCCGCGATAATTGCAGCTACGACAGCCGCAGCTAATACGAGGTTTAGATACGCGATACTCAAGAACAGGATAATCACCATAACCAGCGAGCCGATAAGATCAGGCAGTATATGCGCGATAAAGCCTTCTATTTTTTCGATATTTTCATCCATCAGTTTTTGAATACCGCCGCTCGTGTGCGTAGAAAAATAGCCCATCGAGATACGGCCGAGATGTTCCATTACGTACAGGCGGTAACGATACAGCGCATCAAAGGCAACCGCATGACAACCGGCGCTGCCTAAAAACGTGAACACCATATTTCCGATAATGGCGCCTCCGGCAACCGCCGTCCACAGCACAATACCGCCGTGCTCCCCCGCCGCTCCCAGCAGAAAATATTTGCAGATAAAATACACGGAGAGATAAGGCGCCAAGCTCAGCACCATACCGAGCACGGAAGCAATACAGCTCGCTGTCAGCAGTCCCTTCCCCTTCGGTGAAACGGCAAACACCCGCTCCAACACACCTTTTTGTTTATGGTTCTCAGTCATAATCCGCTCCTCGACCTCACTTACATTTCAAAGTACCCTGTTCCGAAACAGAAGCTTTTGAACAGGTTTATTCAATCCTTTTCGCTAGTAACCCACGGTAAACTTATACAGGCAGTATAAACGAAATGCTTTTCTAATTCAAGTTGGAAAACTGTAAAAAGAAAAGATTTTCTAAAAATACAGCTGTTTTTAGCGCTTTTATGCTGCAAATAAAGAATAGATTGCTGTAAATAGAGAAGGTGTAAGAAGTTTAAAGAAGATGGCGTTCCGAGACTGCATCTCCATGTCAACCGGTGAACGCGAGTTTTGAGCAGTACATCTCTCCGTCTTCTATTCTTTCAGTAAATCCATCAAGCCGGCATTTATGAACAGATTATCTTTCCCAACCTTCATACAGGTAAGAATACCGATAGCTTCCAGT
>CAUVKE010000259.1:0-3064 GCA_963552415.1 uncultured Treponema sp. | reverse complement strand
AAATCGGCAATGAGCTTGCCTCCAATATGACTGAAACCGCCAGCGCCGTAAATGAGATTAGCGCCAACATCGACGGTGTAAAACAGCAAGCCATGACCCAAGCGGCAAGCGTTACCGAAACCGCCGCCACCATCGAAGAAATTGTCCGCACCATTAAGCAGTTGAATAACAACATTGAAACACAGGCCGCAAGCGTCGCGCAGTCATCTTCTTCCGTAGAACAGATGGTTGCAAACATCGCCTCTATCGGACAGACACTCGGAAAAACCGATGACGTAATCAAAAGCCTTACCACTGCAACCGGCGACGGCAAAGCAACGCTCGTTACTTCAAATACCGTAACACAGAAAATCGCCGAAGAATCCGGTTCGCTAATGGAAGCGAGCAGTGTTATTCAGCATATTGCGTCTCAGACAAACTTACTCGCAATGAATGCTGCGATCGAAGCTGCCCACGCAGGGGAAGCGGGCAAGGGCTTTGCCGTCGTTGCAGATGAAATCCGTAAACTTGCCGAAGATTCTGCAGCACAGGGTAAAACCATTACTACAACGCTAAAAACCTTGAGCGGAGAAATCGAAACGCTTTCCGCTTCGTCCAAAACTGTCGAAGAGAAGTTCAATGCAATCTTCACCCTTGCCGAACAGGTTAAGGATATGAGTAACCGCCTTACCGAAGCGATGAGGGAGCAGGAAAACGGCAGCAGAGAGGTATTAACCGCCATCAAAAGCATCAATACCGTAACGATAGAGGTACAGGCAGGTTCTGAAGAAATGTTAAAAGGCGGAGAGGGTGTTGCAGTCGAAATGCGTAAGCTCGACGACCTTACCCGCATCATCACCGACAGCATGAACGAGATGGCTTCGGGCGCCGTGCAAATTAACAATGCCGTACAAGAAGTAAGCGAGATTACGCAACGGAATAAAACCAGCATTGAAAGTCTTGCAGCTGAGGTCTCTAAATTCAAAGTCAGGTAGGGGATATTTTTCTTTTTTTCCGATAAAAAGAAAAATGACGGCTTAGGGCGCTGCCCTAAGAACCTGCCAGGGTTCCAACGCTTGGTTCTTAAAAAAGCTGAGCAGTTAATCTTTTTGTGCAAACCTGTTTAAGAACTGCCACGGATGGCAGTGGTGTAAAACAGAAGCAAGTTTGCTCCTGCGAACTTGTAACCCAAAACTGAACATCCTTGTTCAGTTTTGGGCGTGCCTGCGGGTGTTGTTTATTCTGCGCCTTGTATCCGGTACCACTATTTTTAAAAGGGTTGAAAATCAGTTTTTTCGATAAAAAGAAAAATGACGGGTAAAGAGGGAAATTGCTTGTGGCAGAAGTGAGCGAGTATACCGAGATTAGCAATGCCGCTCCACACGACATTGACAAATACCTTATACCGTATTACTGTTGTAATACAGAGGTATATATGACTACAGTAAGATTACCGATAGAATATGAACAAAAATTAGATATGTTGTCTGTTTTGAAGCAAAAAAATAAAAGCGAATTAATTAAAGACGCGCTTGATATTTTTTTTCATCAAGAAGAAATCGAAGTGAATTCCTATGAATTAGGCAAAGACTACTTTGGTAAATATGGTAGTGGACGTACTGATTTGTCAACTACATATAAACAAGAATTAAAGGAAAGGCTCCATGCTAAATACGGTTCTCATTGATACAGGGCCGCTGATAGCCTTGTTTGATCGAGATGACAAATATCATACATCGATTGTAGAGTTTATCAAAAATACAAATTATAGATTTATATCAACAACTGCAGTATTAACAGAAACGATGTATATGCTTGATTTTAATACAGCAGTTCAACTCAATTTTTTAGAGTGGATAATGAAAGAAGGGGTAATTATTCATGAGATCAAGCAAAGTAATATAAAAAGAATAATAGACTTAACAAAAAAATATTCTGATAGACCTATGGATTTTGCAGATGCAACATTAGTAATCGCAGCAGAAGAAAGGGGAATACGGCAGATCATTAGCATTGATTCTGATTTTGATATATACAGACTCTATAATAAAATGAAAATAGAAAATATATTTGCGCAGAGGCGCTAACAGAGGATTGAATTTACTTCGTATAGAATATAGTTGATAGAAAGCATAGCCTATTTTCTTACAGAGGTATTATAAGAACCTCTGCCTTTCTATTTTATATCAGTGCTATATATCATTGATATAAAATAATGATGAAAGGATGGAAAAATTGTCAAAAACCGGTGAACATACTGCGAAAAAAACCGCTTTACAGTATCTATTGGATGAACCGTCCGAAGAATGCTGTACCCATTAAAGAAAATACTATTGCCTTTTCTCATGTATTGTTCGCATATAGCGATACGGAAGTTTTGCATGATATTTCATTTCAAGCGGTTCCGAATGGGATGACTGCATTTGTCGGCCCGTCGGGTTCGGGGAAATCTACCATTGCCCGCTTAATCGCCTCGTTTTGGGAAGCAAGCAAAGGTTCGGTTATGATAGGCGGCTGCGATGTACGGAACATTCCGCTTTCGCAAGTGATGGAGCGGGTTGCCTATGTTTCACAGGATAATTATTTATTCCATTTATCTATTCGGGAAAATATACGGATTGGGAAACCGGACGCTACGGATGCTGAGATAGAACAGGCTGCAAAGAAAGCAAGCTGTCACGATTTTATCAAGGCACTTCCTCAAGGGTATGATACGATCGTCTTTTAATCTCGTTCTTTATTTATGCAAAAACTCAAGCCGCAGGAGAAAAATATTCACCGCGCAGGCAGGCGGCGCAAGCACAATTGGTAACCGGTATTTTGGAATACATTCAAGGGATGACAGTGGTAAAAGCATTCGGGCTCGGCGAGCAATCCGGTAAAACGGTTGATGCAGCAATCAGTGAAAGCGCAGCGGCAAATATCATTTTGGAAAAAATCTTCTCCGAACTCGCGGCTGCTTTTCAAACAGTATTCAAAGTGGTTAGAGCGGCAATACTCATTACAGCGCCCTATCTTTTACTGCATACGACACTGTGTAATTTAATTGCGCGCTTTTGGGACGTCAGTCAGGGTGAAATTTTAC
>CAUVKE010000258.1:0-3075 GCA_963552415.1 uncultured Treponema sp. | reverse complement strand
GTTGCGGTAACGATAACCTGCGCATTCATTTCCAACGCCATAGAACAGGTCGCGTGCGCAATCGCATTCGTAATGGTCAGGGAATGCTCCCGGGCAACCGCTCCCAAAATCTTGTCGTAGTTTAACGAATTTTCGGTTGTAACGGCGATGCGGTGCATCATCTTAACGGTTTCTACCGGATATTTTCCCGCCGCCGTTTCGCCTGAAAGCATGATCGCGCTGGTTCCGTCAAAGATAGCGTTTGCGACATCGGTAACTTCCGCCCGCGTCGGACGCGGATTATGGGTCATCGACTCAAGCATTTGGGTTGCCGTAATTGCCGGTTTACTTGCCTTCAGTGTTTTGCGGATAATCATCTTTTGCACGAGCGGAATTTCTTCCGGCGGAATTTCGATACCTAAATCGCCACGGGCAACCATGATGCCGTCGGCAACTTCTAGGATCTTTTCGATGGAATCGACGCCCTCTTGGTTTTCAATTTTTGCAATAATATGAATGTTATTCCCGTTCTCTTCCTCCAAGACCTTGCGGATGCTTAAAATATCCGCAGGGCCGCGGGTAAACGAGGCCGCTACAAAATCAACCTCGTTTTGAGCGCCGAACTTTAAGTCGGAAATATCCTGTTCGCTCAGGAAGGGCAGGTTGATTTTTGCTCCGGGAATATTGATACCCTTATGATTCGATACGGGGCCGTCGCTCTGGACGGTGCAGATAATATCGGTGCCATCTGCAACCCGCTCGACCTTCAGTTCGATTAATCCGTCATCGATAAGAATGCGATTTTTAGGCTGCACTTCCTGCGCAAGGTTCTTATAGGTTACGCTGCATATTTTTTCATCACCGACAACATCACGCGTGGTGAGCGTAAACTGTTGCCCCTTACTCAGCTGCACCGAATTTCCACCGAAGTTTTTCAGCCGTATTTCCGGCCCCTTGGTGTCCAGCATAATCGCAATCGGCAGGTTCAGTTCTTGTCTAATCTTTTTGATACGGTCGATACGGATCTGGTGCTCTTCATGTGTACCGTGTGAAAAATTAAGGCGGCATACATTGAGCCCTGCCTTAAATAATGCACGCAGTATTTCTTCCGAGTCGGAAGCGGGACCGATAGTACAGATAATCTTTGTCTTTTTCATATCTTCTCCTGGGAACCTCTAAAAACCTCAGTTTTTTAGAGGTTTCCCTTAGATTTACTTGCGAATATTTACGATTTCCACGTACGAATGCAACAGCTTCTAAAATTCATATCTTGTTCGGCTGTTGCATTGTAAAGAATGAATCCCTGTTTTTACGCCTTATTCTTGTCGCGCGAAATAGCATCGACCAAAATAGCGATTGCACCGTCTCCGGTTACATTGCAGGCAGTTCCGAAGCTGTCCTGTGCAATATAGAGCGCGATAATCAATGAGCTCATCGTGTCGTTAAAGCCGAGAAGGGACTGCACAAAGCCGAGCGCTGCCATAACTGCGCCGCCGGGAATACCGGGGGCAGCAACCATTGCGACACCCAAGATTGCAATAAAGGGGAGCATAACGCCGGCGCTTGCGGTTTGTCCGTGCAGAATGAGGATAGCCATCGAGCAGCTGGTTAACGTGATAGTACTTCCTGCAAGATGGATGGTTGCACAAAGCGGGATAACAAAGTCTGCAATTTTTTCCTGAATACCGATTTTCTTCGCGGAAGCAAGCGTTACCGGTATGGTCGCAGCAGAGGACTGTGTTCCCAACGCTGTAACATACGCCGGCAGCATCGTCTTAATCGATGTAAAGGGATTCCGTTTTGCAATCGTACAGGCAATGATGTACTGGATAAGTATGATAATAATATGCAGTGCGATAACGATGGCAAATACTTTGATGAATACTTTGAGGATGAGTCCGACCTGTCCCGCATGGGTCATGTTGGTAAATACACCCAAAATATGGAGCGGCAAAAGCGGAATAATGATAACTTCGATAACTTTGCTTACGATGTTCTGAAATTCGCGTGCTGCATTCTTTAATGTTTCAGAACGGGTTACCGCAATACCGATACCCAGAACAAAGCTCAAAATTAACGTAGTCATAACGCCCATCAGCGGAGGCATATCGATGCCGAATAAACCGGGTAACAGCGCATCTTCGGGGTTCGCATGGGAGAAAATATCCGTATGGGAACTTAAAAAGAGCGGGAAGAACACCGAATCGGTTACAAAGGCTAACGTACCGGCAAGCAGCGTTGAACCGTACGCAATACCGGCAGTGATAGCGAGCAGCTTTCCTGCATCGGCGCCTAAATCCGCAATACCCGGAATAACAAACCCGAGGATGATCAGCGGGATGATAAAGCTGAGGAAGTTGCCGAATACTCCGTTAAAGGTTGCCAAAATCTGAACGGGCAGCGGCAAATGGATGGAGCGCGTCAAGTTACCGATTAAAATACCGGCAACAATTGCAATAATAAGACGCGGCAAGAGTCCTAATTTTTTTGTACTCACAATTAACTCCTTTTTAACGGTATCAGGGCATCTGCTAAAAGCCGACCGTTTTTTAGAAATGTCTAACTATCCTTTCCAGTGTAGCTGACTTTCCGGCGATTGTCCAGTTTTTGATTCGTGCGGAAGGGTTAATACCTGCCGTTCCTCAACCGGCATCCGTGCCGGATCGCATATGCAGTGCGGAACAGTGAGCATTACTCACAAGCCGCGTCGGGGGGTGTTGATTTCCGTTTCTCTGATTTAGCTGCTCTCCGGCGCCCTTGACAAAACACAGGATTAACGATATACATCGGTTGATATTTAGTAATATACACGGCACGGCGCCGTCCTCTAAAAGTCATCTATACAAAAGTAATGCGATAAAAGTCCATCATTAACATATAGTAAAGTTTTGAGCTATTCCTGCCGATATGGGAGGCGGGATACTCTCGGTATCGTGCGAAAGCAAAGGAGTTATGTATGAAAAAGACACACACAGGGCGAATTGTACCGGTAGCTGCACTACTGATATGCTTTATAGCTTTATTTACGACCTGTAAAAACAATATTGGTATGGGCGGAACAATTGATATAAACCCGCCGACGATTAAAAACGATAG
>CAUVKE010000257.1:0-3085 GCA_963552415.1 uncultured Treponema sp. | reverse complement strand
GAGTGTCATTAGAAACATTTGCGGATCAAGCCTTTAACGATCTTGATTTTGATTTAAGTGCGGAAACGGCCAATGCCGATATCGATCTTTCTACCGCTAGCTCGGATTTCGATGATAGTTCCGAAACTCATCATGAGTTTTCCGCTTCAAGTTTCTACACGGACGAAGGTGACGCAGAAGAGTCTCAACCGAAACGAGGAATGCCGATTTGGCTTTTGATCCTACTTATTCTACTCGGTATCGCCGCATTAGTACTCGGTATTTTGTTGCTGACTAAGAAAAATCTTTCCGACGAAGAGAAACCGATTACCGTACAACTGGAAGCCACGACGGCCATACCATCAGAGAAAGCTCCTGATCAAGAACCTGCAGCATCCCAACCAGCGCCTTCATTACCGGCAGATACACCGGTAACTGAGCCGCCCGCACCTAATCCGGATGTTCCGCCGGCGCCTCAAGAACCTGTAGTAAAAGAGCCTGCGGCTTCCGTAGTGGCACAGAAAGCAATCCGGTATAAGCTCCGCTGGGGCGATACGCTCTGGGACATATCCGAAACGTATTACCGCAATCCGTGGCTGTATACAAAGATTGCAAAGCATAACAAACTTAAAAATCCTGATTTAATCGTTTCGGGAACCTATATTGAAATTCCTCCGCAGTAAGATATTATTTGGCAAGCAAGGGCGTTTCCCGCGCTCTTGCTTGCCCCTTTTTCCGTTCCGGCTTTCCCTCTTTTCTCTATTCCTCTTCATAACTTCCATCGCAGCCTGTGCAGCCGATAAAGGCACTGTTTTATTAAAAGATTTAAAAGCGGGAAACTACACCTTTTTTCTAAAGGCTGATAACGCAGCTTACCGCAGCGTCAAAATGATGGGACGAGGCAGCGCCTACTATGTCGGATTGCACCTTAAACGTGCAGGATACGAACGAGCCGCCCGTTTTTACTTTACGCTTGGAGAAAAGCACTATGAGGCGCCGCTGAACCGTCTCTGCCGCGAAGCATTATACGAAACAGGCTCCGTTGCCGAACGCTTACAATCCGTACAAAAACGCTTGAAGGAACTTGCTGGAACGCCTGCTGCATTCGGGCAAGAAGATACGGCACGAGCTGAAAAAGAGCGGTTAGCGTTATTGGAAATTCGACTCCTGTTGCAGACAGGCGCTTACGGCAGCATTACACAATCGCCGGAAACACTTTATCTTACCGGCCCGCTGACAGCGGAGCTTGTCGATGCCTTTCCTCAACTCGGTAAGACGCTGCCGCCGTTTTTATATAAGCTCGCCGAAGCCCGTATAGCGATTTTTGCAAAACGCTATACGGAAGCATGGACCTCCGTACAGGAAGTGTTCGGCCTAGCGCATACGTTTGCCGGCCTTGCTTCTCCCGCACTGCTTTCCGATATCGGTAAGGCGGGCGTTTACGGCGCCGAAAACAGTGCCGATGCCGCTGCATTTTTTGAAGATTTTGCAGCGCAGGTACGGAGCGCCGCCGATGGGCAGCTTTCCGGTACGGATGCGCAGCGGTGCCTGTTTTATGCTTCCTTTTATGAAGCCCGTTGCCGGACAAAAATCGGCGGCGCTGCGCAACGTAAGCAAGCTGTAAAACTTTTCTTACAGGCGGCTGAACTTGCTGGTTCCGCTTCCGACTTTGATTCTGCGATGTGGTACTATCTGGACACCATGCGGATGCTCGGCTTGCCCCGCTACCTCAAAGCGCTGGCGGATACGGCAGCACGCTGGAAAAACCCCGCATGGTACGCCGATTTGGTACAATCGTTACGGGCGCAGCTAACTGCGGCAAAGGACTGGAAAAACTTAGAAACACTCCATACTGTATTAGCAAAAACAAAGTTGCCGGAGCAGCGGGCTGCTGTTGCTTACACGCTCGCCTGTGCCGGACAGCTCCCGCCGGACAGAACGGCACGGTTACTGCAAGAAGCCGCCGGTGAATCGCACGATGCGCTGTATTACCGTATTTTGGGAACGTACCGGCTTGGCGGCGCTCAGCTGTTGGAAGAGACGTTCCGCTTCCGTAGTGAACTCCTGTCCGGTGGGCGTACACAATCCAATACCTCGCAGGTACAATCCGGTGCCCAAGCGCAAGCCGATGAAGCAAACACTCAGTCCGGCGGATACCCGCAAACAGGCGGGGGCAAAGCCAAAACAAACGGATTTTCTCCGCAAGAGGCGCAGACGTATATCAACGGCTTGCTTCATTTCGGCTTATACGATATGGTCTATCCCCGCATCGCCGCCGTGTATCCGTCGATTTCCGCTGAAGAGGCGCTACAAATCGCCCGCACGTTGGCTGATGAAGGCCGCTATGCCGATTCGATACGGGTGATCCGCTTCTCGCTAAAAAATCAGGAAGATGCGGCAACAAAGGAGCAGCTGGAGCTGTTGTATCCCCGGCCGTGGATCGAAACCGTATCGAAATACGCCACGGAATATGGACTGCCGGAATATCTATTGTATGCGATGATAAGAAGCGAGAGTTTTTTTCAGTATCAAGCTGTATCAGGGGCAGGCGCTATCGGTCTTACGCAGCTGATGCCCGCTACGGCTTCGGATATCGCAAAGAAGTTAAAGGTTGCAGATTACAGCCTTACCGACCCCGAAATAAATATCAGATTCGGCGCATATTATCTTGCGGAAATGATCCGCCGATCCGATAACCGTATTATGCCTGCCTGCTTTGCGTATAATGCAGGTATCTCACGTGTGCGCGGATGGCAAAAAAAAGCGCAAAGCCTGCCGGACGATCTCTTTTTGGAGAGTTTGGAATACGCTGAAACGCGGGATTACGGACGGAAACTCCTGTCCGCCGCAACGGTGTACGGGACGCTCTATTATTCCGAAAAACCGGAGGATATTGTGCTCTTGTTCTTCCCGAATGCGCAGCGGCATTAAGAGTCGGTCATCATTAGAGTTAAGGAACTGTTATGACGGTTATACAAGCAATTTTTCTCGGCGCCGTTCAAGGTATTGCCGAATTTCTTCCCATTTCAAGCTCCGGCCATCTCGCCGTAGCCGAATACTTTTTGGGGCATACCGATATTCCCATCATTTTTGATATTTTGCTGCA
>CAUVKE010000256.1:0-3086 GCA_963552415.1 uncultured Treponema sp. | reverse complement strand
GCTCGTACGACTTTTCTTTTTCAAAAAGGTACTTTGTGTGGTTGGTAAAGTGAATGGTATCGTCAACGGCAATACCGAGAATCATCGGCATAATCGCCATCGTTATGATATCCAGCGGAATATCCAAATAACCCATAATCGCGCCGATAACAATGACGGGGAAGATGTTCGGAATAAGCCCGATCAGCCCCATTCTGACACTGCCGAATACCAGCATCATCAAAATTGCAATCGCCGCAAGCGAAGTCAAAAACGAGTACAGCTCGCCGAATACGATTTTATTGTTCAATTCCGCAAATTGTACGGCAGCTCCGATTAAGTGGCAGTTCGCCTGCGGAAACAGAGTTGCACAGGTTTGTTCGATGGTTTTCAGATTCGCCGCAATTTCGTTTGCGTCAAAACCGGCAACATCAACCGCCATACGGAGCGTACGGAATTCCTCGTCAACCCAGCGCGAGGTTTGCCCTCCTGAAATTTCGTACAAAAACAACAGCTGCGTGAGCAAATCCACGTCGTCGGGAATTGTGTAAAATGCGGGATCGTCAGCGTGCATGGTTTGGTTCATCTCTTTTACAATATCCAAAATCGAAAAGATTTTCGGCACGCCGTTATTCAATTTGGTTAAGCGGAAGGTGCCGATAAGCGCACTCAGTTCATCAACTTTTTTTAAGACCTCAGGATCTTTTACCGCATCCTCTTCATCAAAGGTGAGCATGATGTTGTAGTTAAAATAAGAGCCGAGCTGCGACTGCGTAATCTCATGCAAGCGCTTGATATATGGAATGCGCAAACCCATAAATTTAAAGCTGTCCATATTTACTTCGATTTTAAAAAGTGCCGGAATGCATGCGGCGGTAATGAGTATAAATGCAACGATTACCGCTTTACGTTTTTTGATAATAGAATGTCCGAAGCGTTCAAACCGTGCATCCTGTTTTTGAGAGCGCACTGCTTTTGCATTGTGAAGGCTTTCGGCATTTTTTCCGGCTTCAATATCTTTACCGAAGCTCATCAAAATCGGAATTAAAACGCTTACGTAAACATACACGGCGAATACCATCGCCGCACTTGCAGCCCCCATCCAGCGCATGGGTTTAAGGTCGGTCGTTAAAAACGACAGCACCGAAACGGCGGTGGTAACAACGGTAAAAAAGAGCGGCCAGCCGGTGTTTTCAATCGAATCGATAACGGCTTCTTTGCGTTTGCCGAGCGTATAAAAACTTGTCCTAAATGAGTTGACAAGGTGAATGGAATAACCGACCGAAAGCGCCATTGCAAGCACAATCGGAACCGACATCATTTCCGACTTTCCCGAAATATGCAAAAAGCCCATAATGCCGAGCACGGTGCTAATGCCGAAGAAGGTCGCGAATAGCGGCACGATTGTCCCGCGAAGCGATCGGGTAAACACGATGAGGAGGATAATCATACAAAGAAAGCTTAAGCCCACGCTTTTTGCCGTCTCGCGCCCCATCACCGCCTTTTCTTCCGTTTCGGTGTAGGGAAGGCCTGCAGGTTTTATCGTATACGCAGCGCTTTGATATTTAGGGTCGGTAACAATGGCGATTGCAGCTTCTCCGATAAGGTACATCGGCGCCTTGGTTGACGTTTTGCTCCACTCTTCTTCAGGCGGCGTCGCCTTGAGTGAAAGCACCAGCCATGTTTCCGTTGCGTCCCGCGTTACGAGCTTGTCGGCAATCGACTTGCGTGACAGGATAAAGTCTTTTGCTTTTTTTAATGCTTCGGGGTTATCGGGAATGCCGTCTTTAAACGGATTGGTTACTTCGATTCCCTCTTCGGTGCCGACGGTAATATCCATGTCGGTAATGGAGGTAACGGAATCCGCATAGGGAATCTTTTCCAAAAACTCGGCGCCGATATTTTTAATTGCGTGCAGCACCTCCGGCTTAAACACATCATCGGATTGGAACAGCAGTACGATTGAATCGTTACTGCCGAACAATTCCTTAAACCGCTCGTCGTTCTTTTTGGCGGCTTCCCGTACGCTGATAAACTCATCTTCATCCGCCGAGCCGACTCGAAAGCTTTTTACGCCCAATAGCCCTACAACCGTTACCGCTGCGAGCAGAGCCAGACAAAGCCAGCGGTATTTTAGCTGAAATTCGCCGACTTTTCTAAAAAATATATGCAAACCTTCAAGTTTCATAGTACAAACCCCTTGTGAAATAGTAAACAGTGTTTACTTCCAGCAGTATAGCTTTCCCGTGCAAAATTGTCAAGAGAAAAACTAACTTTTTTTGTGTATTTCCGTTTCCTGCTGCATAATTTTTGTCCAGCAAAAATACATCACATCGGTTAAGATGTCCATAAAGGATAGGGCTTTTTTATAAGAATATTCATGTGTGATGATTTCAAAAAGAGGTGTTAAGGCGGTGCTGTAAATGAGGTGCAGCCGATCGTCGTTTAAGGGCCGCACGCTTATGCCGTGTTTTTTTAAGTCGTCGATGAATTTTTTACACGCTGCAACGTCAGCCATGACGAATTCGTGACGGATATTTTCGTATTTTGTTCCTGCCGAGCGGTTAAACAAAAGTTTAAATTCGTCGAAGCGGCTGTAGACAAGCGTAAATAAATTCTGCAAAGAGGTGTGTATTGCTCCTTTTATTGCGGCTGTATCTTCCGTTTCGTATAAATGTATTGCGATTTTTGAAAAATCGGTACCGATGTTTAATGTTTGCCTGATAAGCGGCTCTACGAGAGCTTCAAAGATTGCCGCCTTTGAGGGAAAGTGTTTGTACAAAGCTCCGGCCGTTATGCCCGTCATTGCCGCAATGGAACGCATCGACGCTTTTTCAAAGCCGTTTTGCAAAAACTCCGCTTTTGCATTTTTGAGAATTTCCGTATAGGTATCGCTTTTCTTTTTTATTGATTCTGCCATCATTTATATTATAGGCCTCAGTTTAAAAATTGTCAAAGGGGGCATAAACGGCGTTCATTTAATTTGTAATTGGTAATGTTTAATTACACATGCAAACTGCCCATTACCAATTATACATTGCTTATTCGTGCAGAGGGTTTAATACCCCGACGCTTGCGTCGTAACAAAGGGTATTAAAGCCGACTGC
>CAUVKE010000255.1:0-3092 GCA_963552415.1 uncultured Treponema sp. | reverse complement strand
CATGACCGAAGAGCAAAAGCGCAAACCGAAGTTCTGCAGCAGAACATGGGATAATCCTGCGTATTAAGGGATGTCTTGATACCTGTCAAAAAAAGACTGTCGTTAATAAAGACTTTACAGACGGACAGTATCAGCATATACTAAAGGGACTTAATACGTCGGCTTTGCAGTAGGTCGTTGCGGCCGTCATCATTTACAGCGCGCTCGCAATGCTTTTAAGCTCGCGCAAAATGAAGGAGTAAAGCGTTATGAAAATTACGATTCTTAATGCGCAGCAAATGAGCGCTGTCTTTACAATGAAAGACGCCATTCAAGCTGACAAAGATGCGCTGCAGTTATATTCCGAGGGGAAAAGCATTATTCCGCTCCGCGCAAATTTGGACATAAAAAAATACAACGGACAAACCCTGTATATGTACGGTTATGCGGAGCCTGCGAAGGCTTCGGGCGTTAAAATCGTTTCCGTGTATCCCAATAATATCGAAAAAGGATTGACGAGCGTTCCTGCGACGATGATTTTAGTCAACTGCGAAACCGGCGAAGTAAATTGCATGATGGACGGTACGCACTTAACCAGAATCAGAACAGGAGCGGTTGCCGGAGCTGCAACGGACATCCTTGCCCGCAAGGACAGCAAAGTGTTTGCGCTTTTCGGAACCGGCGGCCAAGCCGAAAGTCAGTTGGAAGCCGTATTAAACGTCCGGCACATTGAGCTGGTAAAAGTGTTCGATATAAACAAAGAGCGCGCTCAAACCTTTGCCGAAAAGATGACGCAAAAATTCAGCGCGAAATTCTCCGTTAAAATTATAAGCGCTTCTTCTGCGGCCGATGCGGTTCAAGACGCCGATGTCATTACCACTGTAACGACTGCAAACGAGCCGGTTTTTGACGGTTCTTTGGTAAAAAAAGGCGTTCATATAAACGCTGTCGGCTCCTATACCCCGTCGATGTCCGAAATCGATGAAAAAATCATCGTCGGCGCAAGCAAAGTATATGTCGATACGAATGACGCGGTAAAAGAGTCGGGCGATCTAATAAAACCTATACAAAAAGGCATTTTCAGCGCCGACAAAATTACCGGCGAACTCGGCTCAGTACTGTCGAGAAAAATACCGGGAAGAACATCGGAAGATGAAATGACTTTTTTTGAAACAACCGGCAGCGCCGTGCTCGACCTTGTAACCGCACAGCGTATATACGAAAAAGCCCTTCAGGCAAAAATCGGCAACGTTATAGAAATATAGGGCATCTGCTATGTTCGACATGACGAAACAATTGTCTTATACGGATCTCTCCTCGGCGCTTGACTGGAGTTCCGATCTTAACAGTATGAATTTTACCGTCATTACGCTTACCGGCATTAATTTTTCTGGGAAAAGACTTACCGGTTGTTCGTTTGCACATAGCTGTTTTACGAACTGCTCCTTTACAGGTACGCGGGTTCGGCTCTCTTTTTTTGATTTTGCCCGCTTTGTCAATTGTACCTTTGATAAAACTGATATCCAGTTTTCCTGCTTTGCGGGAAGCGTTTTTGAAAATACCGTTTTTACCGATTCAGAATTGCTCATCAATAATTTTACCGGGATTACAACGCACGAAAGCGGCTTTAAGGATTCGGATTTATACGGTTCCCGTTTTATTCACTGTTCGCTGCATAAAACACCATTCGAAAACTGCAATATAAAAAAAGTATCTTTTCTAAAAAACATCTATGATGATGTATCATTTAAGTATTCCAACACACGTGTTGCTCATTTTGATACTGAAGAATTTATAAAATGAAAATATATCCTCATTATTCGCATGAAGGTTTTGTCAACAGCTATCTTGTCGGCAATGAGGTAAACAAAGAAGCGCTGATTATCGATCCGGGAAAGATAACCGGCGAGGTGATCGATCATATCGAAAAGAACGGTTATACGCTCAGTGCTGTCTGTATTACGCATAATCACATCCGTCACTACAGGTACGGGCTTCAGACATTGTTAAAAATTTATAACCCGCGTGTATATGCGGCGGATCAAGCGCTTGTCGGTAAACACGGAAAGATGCTGAGAGGCGATTGCACACTTTCAATTGCAGGGTTTTCCGTCGAATGTTTTTCGACGCCCGGTCATTCGCCCGATTCCTATCTATTTAAAATAGATAACTGTATTTTTACCGGCGACAGTCTTACCGCAGGAACAACCGGCACTACGCTGCATAATTTTGCCGCAAAAACACTTGCGGAGCAGCTTGAAAAGAAGCTGTTTATCCATGATGATGCGCTGCTCCTCTTACCCGGGCATGGGCCGCCAACTACCATCGGAGCGGAACGGGAATTTACGAATGTAAATCTAAGGGAGACAACGGTGGACTAAACTCACCTCTCGCAGCTGAATTTTCTATTTGTAATATTTCCTATGTATGTGTGGGCTGGTACATTCGTTCTTTTCGGCGTATACTGATATGTATGGAATTTGAAAAGATTATTCCCCCTTCTGCTCTTGCAGCGAAACAGCATGGAAACGGCTTAACCGTCGACGGCAGTGTACTCGCACGCTTTACAGAGCAAGCGTTTAAACGCTTATCTTTTACCTTCCCTCAAGAGCATTTGGAAAGTTTGCTGTATGTTGCGTGTGATCCCGCATCCTCGGAAAACGATCGGCTTGTTGCAGTTAAATTGCTGGAAAATGCCGTCATTGCGGCAAAAGGGACACTGCCGCTCTGTCAGGACACGGGCGTTGCACAAGTCTTTGCATGGAAGGATGCGGCAGTATGTTCGGTCTTAAACAGCGGAACGGCGTGTTTCGGTTCCGATACGGAAGCGCTCACCGTAGGCATCGGAAAGGCGTATAAAGAGAATAATCTGCGGTTTTCCATCAATATTCCTTCTTCTCTTTTTGATGAAAAAAACTCGGCTACCAATTTACCGGCTCAAGTCGATATATTCAGCACAAACGAAATGGGTATTGCCCCAGCTTCGATAGAATCCGCCGAAATGGTCTGTACAGACGAGATTTCCGGCAGATATCCCTCGTACCGATTTTTGTTTTGTGCTAAGGGCGGCGGTTCCTCCAATAAAACGGATTTTACCTGCGCGACAAAAGCCT
>CAUVKE010000254.1:0-3095 GCA_963552415.1 uncultured Treponema sp. | reverse complement strand
GAACAATACCGTGGACGATGTTTCCGGCTTTTTCCGCAATACCGACAAGCTGCATCCCGAGCTTTTCAAAGAAAGCTCGGTCAACCGAAGCGGCGCGGGCGCTGCCGTTAAAGTCTGCAACCAGCGTAAATGGCTTCCCTGCTGCCGCAAGCGTGGTGCATTGAGCACGAATACCGTCAAAGAACCGTGCTTGTTCCGCGCTGTCTTTTGAATCGGCAATTACTTCCTGTAAAAAGTTTTGATAGGCTGCAAGCGCCGCTTGTTTATGCGCAGCCTCTGCCTCAAACACCATTTGTACCTGTGCCGGATTAGCCTGTTTGCGCAGGGCAGCCGCAGTATCTTGGTGTGCGGCGGCACATTTTTGTGTGAATAAGGCTATCAGCCGCGCAGATTGAGTTCCGTCCAGTACGCCGCCGGTATCCAACCCGAACTTAAAGCCGTTATGCCCGATGGGATTATGGCTTGCGGATATATACATGAAAGCAGCCCCTGCGGAACGTGCATAGGCCATAATCTCCGGCGCCGCTGCTATCCCGACCGATTGTACCGCTAAAGCCGTCGAACTTTTTACCGCGGAGACTGCTCCAAACGCAGTTACCGCCTCTTTTAAAAGCGCTGCGCCGGTGGGGCGGCTGTCGCGGGCTATTACTACCGTGCGGATTGCCGGAAACTCAGCTTGTAAGAATTCCGCAAAAGCTTGGGCGGCAAAGAAAACAATATCGCGGTCGGGGGCGGAAATCTCCGGCGCTCCGTCGTTTTCGCTTCCGGATTGAGCAAACACTTTGCGCCAGCCCGACGCCGATAAGATCATCTTGTCAAAAGCCTGCTGTAATTCAGGGTATGCTGTATTCATTGATATTCTCTCGTATCGAAATCCATTAACCGGAAACCTCTAAAAACTACAGCTTTTAGAGGTTCCGCTTAGCTTTAATGTGCCTTTAAAAACGCCTTGTAGGCACGGTACGCCATTAAAAGGTCTACTTTGCTGATCAATTCGATGGGGGCATGCATCGACAATACCGGCACTCCGCAGTCTACGACTTCCGTTCCGTACTTAGCAAGGATGTAGGCAATCGTGCCTCCTCCTCCGGCGTCGGTCATGCCGAGTTCCGCTGTCTGCCAGACAACATTGTTGGTATCGAATAAATGCCTGATCTTTTGGAGATATTCGGCGTTTGCGTCATTTGAGCCGCCCTTGCCGCCGGAGCCGGTGTATTTATTGATGCAGATACCGTTGCCGATAAACGCCGAATTGAGCTTTTCAAATACGGACGTAAACGCGGGGTCATAACCGGCGGATACATCGGCAGACAACATACAGGAATTGGCAAATGCACGGCGTACACCTAAATCGCAGGGAGCTTTTTGCAAGGCGGCAATCTCCGCGACCATGTTTTCAAAGTAGAGCGCGGTCATGCCGGTATTACCGACCGAACCAATCTCTTCTTTATCGGCAAAGAGGGCGACAGCGGTTTTTGCAGGAGCGCCTGAAACTTCGAGCATCGCTTTCAGTGTGGCATAGGCGCATACGCGGTCGTCGTGGCCGTGCCCTGCAATCATCGAGTTATCAAGCCCGACATTCCGCGCCTTTCCTGCGGGGACAATTTCAAGCTCTGCAACGCGGAAATCTTCTTCGGTAATGCCGTATTTTTGATTCAAAATTTTTAAGATATTTTCCTTAACGGGAGAGGACTTGTCTTCTTTTTTATCCTCACCTTTTTTCTTATCATCCGATTTATCAGGTGTTGCCGGTTTCATATTCCCGACCAGCACGTTAAGCTGTTCGGCGGTAATACCTTCCGCTAAGGTTTCCTGCAGCTGCTTTTTTGAAAGGTGAATGAGCAGGTCATTGATAAAGAGTACCGGATCGTTTTCATCTTCACCGATGCAGATTTCAACCTTCTTGCCTTCTTTTGTAAAAATGACCCCGTGAATAGCGAGCGGAATTGCAGTCCACTGGTACTTTTTGATGCCGCCGTAATAATGAGTCTTTAAAAACACGAGGTTGGAATCTTCATAGAGCGGCATCTGCTTAACGTCGAGCCGCGGGCTGTCGATATGGGCACCAACGATATTCATACCTTGCATGATATCCTCGCCGAGCACCATCATCACAACGGACTTATCCTTATTGTTGAGATATACCTTTGTACCCGCCGGCGCTTTTCCGCTCTTTATAACCTCTTCGAGCGGTTTAAAACCGGCTTCCTTGGCCTGCCGTATGATATGAGCGGCGCATTCGCGTTCGGTCTTTCCGGTGTTTAAAAACGAAATGTAGTGTTGAGAAAGCGTTTGCATTTCGGCAAGTTCGCTTTCGGTGAGCTTTTCCCATGCCGTTTTGGCTTTATACGTGAGTTCCATAGTGTACCTTCTTATTATCGGATGGATTTTTATCAGATGGGGCAGTATATACTATTGAAGGAAATTATAAAAGAGGCGTTCCGGTTAGAAAAACGAGGTTGAGCAGGAGTTTAGCGGCAGAGCGTCGCTGCCGTTTCAGCAAGCTGCTCACCGGTTAATCCGGCGCATTCAAGAATATCTTGCCGTGAACCCTGCATAAAGACCGTGTCGGGAAAGGCGCGTACTGCGGTTTTTATGCCTGAAAGTTGTTTTTGAACCGGACATTCCAGATAATGCCCGACACCGCCGATATATGCGCCGTCTTCGATAAAGAGTACGGCTGGGTATTTTTTGGCTTTTTCCAAGAAAAAAGCTTCATCGATGGGTTTTAAGAAGCGCAGATTATATATATCGGCGGAGATTCCTTTTTGTCCAAGCAACTCCGCTGCTTCAGCTGTTTCGGGATACATACCGCCGGTACACACCAGCAGTACATCGCTGTGTTCTGCCGTTACGGTAAGCACACCGCGGCCGGTTTCCATCGGTAGCAAAAATGCGGGGCATTCCGCTGCGCATGTATTCTTAGGGTACCGTATTGCAACCGGAGCATCAAACTGCAATGCCCATTCAAACATCGCCCGCATTTCCGCTACCGAGGCGGGAGCGAGCACCGTCATATTGGGAATACTACGCAAAAAGCAGATGTCATAGAGACCTTGATGGGTTTCGCCGTCATAAGGGACCGCTCCCGCGCG
>CAUVKE010000253.1:0-3110 GCA_963552415.1 uncultured Treponema sp. | reverse complement strand
TATTGTATCGACTCCATTGTAGCCGCAGCAGCATTCAGTTTTTCCGTAACATTGCCGCCATCCCAGATATTCGCAAAAGTTGCATTCATTGCAGACCAGTATTTACCCATTTCGGGAATGGTGGGCATCGGTGTTGCATATTGCGCCTGTGCTAAAATACCTTGGCTTAACGGATCGCTGATGGTGATATCGGAGCGGGGCGGAATTTGCTTGGTCATTTCATACCGTTTTTCCAATATCGGCTTTGAAGTAAGGAATTTTGCAAAGTCCTGCGCTTCCGCCGGATGATCGCTGTAAGCGCTGACAAAGGCCAAGCGGAGACCGGAGAATGATGCCGGAGGATTGGTCATGCCGGGGAATACCGGAATGGGCGCAATGCCGTAGTTAAGATTTGTCTTTGAAAAATCGGAGATCTTCCACGGGCCGGTAATAATCATCGCGGCTTTACCTTCCGTAAACGAGGAATTGCAGAAATCGTCGGTAATGTCGCCTGACGGAACATCGAGCATTTTCTTGCGAAGGCTCTGGAAATAGGTTAAGCCGGTAATAGCATTGGGGCTATTGACGTTATGCTGTTTGGGGTCATCGCCGTTCGGGCCGAAAAGCGGTGCGCCGAAGCCGCTCATAAAGATGTAGTTAAAGTATGCGTTTCCGACACCCCAGACCATCGCGTACTTATTTTGAGCTTTATCGTTCCATCCCTTTGCAAAGGCTTCTACCTCCTCCCATGTCTTGGGGGCTTCCGGTAAAAGGTCTTTATTATAGAACAATGCATAGGTTTCGATTGCGAGCGGATACCCGTAGTTTTTTCCTTCATACGCGGTGGATATCAGCGCAGCAGGAATAAAGTTGTCGAGGACGGATGCATCGTCAAAGGGAAGAATATGACCGCCTGCAACGAGCGCTCCGATGTGGTCGTGCGGCGCAACAAAGATATCTGCGCCGACACCTGCGGGGCCGTCCATTTCAATCTTTGTCCGCGCATCAACCGACTGCACCGGCTCATACACAAAGGATACGTTCGGATGCGCTTTCTTGTATTCCTCCGCAGCGAACAACATAAAATCTTTTTCGGCGCCTTCGGATTCCCATATTTTGATGGTAACCGTTTCACCCTTCATAGCGCCGGCTTTATCGTCCTTCTTCTCGGAACCGCCACCGCAGCCCGTAAGAGCAAGAAGAAGCACCAAAGATACACAGGCTGAAAGCCCTATAATTGCTTTTTTCATATAACACCTCCAATCTGTTATGAAAAAAAATCTACTAAACCTGTTCGGAAACTTCCGTTTCTGAACAGGTTACCTTGAAATGCGATGTTCTAAATCGTGCTATTTGTACAATTTAGAACTCGCTGGGGATGTCTCAAAAGTTGGTTACTTTTTCGACATCCCCGCGAGTTTAAAATTAAGTCTTTATACAGTAATGACTTAATTTTAAACATCGCATCTAAATCTAAGGAAACTGTCCGAAAACTGAAGTTTTTGGACAGCCCCTATTTACTGCGAAAAATAGCCGCAGTGTACGGATCTAGTATGATCCGGTTTTGCTCAAATCGTATACCGGACGGACGTGTAATGCCGTCCGGCGATGCCGTCGCTCCATCGACAAAAACCACAGGCTTTTGTAATGCACCGCCAAGTGTAAAACAGTGTTCCGTTCCCGCGGCATTAAACAACAAAAACCACGTGCCGTCCGTCCAGTCAAGTGTGTACCCGAATGCCTGCCCGTACTGCTTCTCCGTTTCGGACAATGCTCCGGCATCACTCTTTACGGCACATCGGTTACCGCTGCAATCACCCGATGCAGCAACCGCTGCGTCTTCTGCGGGCAAAAACGCGGCGGCTTGTGCAATGCGTCCGGCATTTCCTATTCTAAACACGTCAAACCCTTTCCGCAACGCGATAAGCCCGCGCGTGTATGCGAGCAGCTCGGCGTAATCCTCATCGAGCGTCCATACAATACGGTTAACGCTGTCCGAAGCGTCATAGCTGTTGCGGACAAAAGCACCGATACATTCTTCCGCCGCTCCGTGCACATTCGGCTTGGTACGCCCCCGCTCCTGCCCGGCATGTAAGAATGCGATCCCTTGACAGGTAAGCGCCAGCGCGTTGCCGAGTTTGATACGGGCAATCAGCTCCCGCCGTTGTGCAGGAACGCTTTCATCAAGCCCGGCATTATGGGCAATGCAGTCGTGCAGCGTAAGCCCGTCGTGGCAAACAAGGTACTGCACGTTATCACCCGGGCTGTCGGCGGTATAATTGCACTGAGGTAAACCGATACAGTTGCAAAAGAGCTGTCTAAGATCGACGTTGCCGCCGGTTAAAAAGCCCTTACCCTCTTCATTCATACCGCCTGCTTTTACTAAATCGCGGAATTCGTCGTTAAAGACGGCAACGCTGTCGGTTTCGGTCATGTACCGCTGATCCATACCGACGGTACCTTCGGCTCCGTTATACAGCTTCCAGCCTTCCCCGATGAACAGTACGGACGGATTAAGCTCTCTGCAGCGGTTGTACGCCTCCAGCACCGTCTCGGTATCGAGCAGTCCCATCAGATCAAACCGGAGACCGTCAACCTTATAGTTTTTCACCCAGTGTACAGCCGAATCGACAATAAGCTTTCGTGCCATCGGCCGCTCCGAGGCAATATCGTTCCCGCAACACGAGCCGTTGGTATAGCTGCCGTCGGAATTTGTCCGAAAATAATAGCCCGGAACAATCGCGTCGAAAAGATCGGTACGCGCAACATGATTATACACCACGTCGAGCACTACACCGAGTCCCGCCCGATGGCACTCGTTGATCAGCTCCCGCAATTCGCGTACACGACTTTCGGGATTTTCAGGCTCGCTTGCATACCAGCCTTCGGGCGTAAAATAGTTGTGCGGATCGTAGCCCCAGTTGTAGTTGTTGTTATGCACGGTACCGGCATCTTCATACTTCTGATTTGTCTCGTCCGTATAGTAAAAGTTCAGCACCGGCATCAGCTGAATATGCGTAATGCCCAGTTCGCGTAAGTAGGGGATTTTTTCGATAAAAGCTTTATACGTACCGGGGATATTTTTAACGTCGGAGTCGGGGCTTGCGGTAAAATCGCGGACGGACACTTCA
>CAUVKE010000252.1:0-3118 GCA_963552415.1 uncultured Treponema sp. | reverse complement strand
GCCGATACGGCTTGCACGGCTTTCCGGTTATATTCTTGCTGAAAAACAAGCTGATTTTGCAGGGCTTGCAAAGGCAAACGGCTGGGCGTTTATTTCAGATGATCCGGCTGAAGAAGATGCCGTTCCGACTGCAATGCGGCATAACCGGTTTGTGCAACTGCTTACCCCGCTGACAGACTTCCTCGGTACGGTGCCGGGCTACCGCGAACCTGATATTTCGCTGTGGTTCCTGCTCTTTTTCGGTATCTTCTTTGCGATGATTTTCGGGGACGCAGGCTACGGCGGCATCCTCGTGATCTTATCGCTGATCGGAATCGCCAAAGCAAAAGCGAAGGAGCAGCCCGCTCCGCTCGCCATGCAGATGTTCCTCTACCTCGGTGTGCTAACCGTTATCTGGGGGACTGCAACCTGCAACTGGTTCGGCATCCCGATGGAGTACATCCCCGCATGGCTGAAAAACCTGTCCGTACCGGCTATCTCGAACGCCACCGAGGAGAGCATCAGAAATGCCAACTTGATGCAGTTCTGCTTTACGCTCGGGCTTATTCAGCTGACAATCGGGCATATCATCTCGATTGCGCGGAATATCCGTTCCCCGCAGATACTGGGACACATCGGCTCTATTGCGATGCTCTGCGGTATGTATATCGTGGTGCTCAGCCTTGTTGTCAGCCGTGAGCGGTACCAGATTAATCAGCCGGTACTGATTGCGATCGGCGGCGGATTTGCGCTCAACTTTATTTTTTCAAATTATCAAACCGGTATCGGGCAGAGTATTGTTGATAGCCTTAAAAATATCATCACGATGTTCTTAGGGGTAGTAAACGTCTTTGCCGATATTATGAGCTATATCCGTCTTTGGGCAGTCGGGCTTGCAGGTTCTGCAATCAGCGCGACAGTCAACCAAATGGCGGGGCCGGCGCTCGGCAGCTTCCTCATCTTTTTGGGTGTGCTGCTGTTATTCTTCGGACACGGTTTAAACTATATTATGAACGTACTCTCAGTTATCGTACACGGAGTGCGGCTTAATACATTAGAGTTTTCAAACCATGTCGGGCTAACGTGGGCAGGGTTCAAATACGAACCTTTTGCAGAATAATTAAATAAGAAGAACAACTTCTTATCGTGTAGATTATCAATTTGGAGGACTTCAATGAGTTTTGGTATGTTTGGTGCAGCAGCTGCACTCGGTATTTCGGCATTCGGATCGGCATTAGGGCTTGCTATCGCAGGACAGGGCACAATCGGAGCATGGAAGCGGTGTTATTTGAATAATAAACCGGCTCCCTTCATCCTCCTCGCATTTGCAGGCGCCCCGCTGACGCAGACCATTTACGGCTTCTTGCTGATGAACGCCATGATTCCGTCAGCAAAAGATCCGTGGTTCCTGTTGGGTGTCGGTGTTGCGTGCGGTCTCGGTATTGCAGCTTCCGCTATTGCACAGGGCAAGGCTGCTGCAGCAGGTTCGGATGCGTTGGCGGAAACCGGTAAGGGCTTCGGTCAGTACATTACCGTTGTCGGTCTTTGCGAAACCGTTGCGTTGTTCGTTATGGTTTTCGGACTGATTAACTGCTAACAGCACTGTTAAACGGATTTCAGCTTCTGCCGAAATCCGTTTTTTTGTTTAAACGTTCTTGTCTAGCCGCAAAGACCCGATGCGGTTTTTGCTAGTTGTTTGCCGGTTAAACCGGCACATTCAAGAATATCTTGTCGGGATCCCTGCATAAAAATCCTGTCGGGAAAGGCGCATACTGCCGTTTTTATGCCGGAAAGTTGTTTTTGAACCAGACCTTCCAGATAATGCCCGACGCCGCCGATATAAGCACCGTCTTCAATAAAGATTACTGCTCGGTATTTTTTAACTTTTTCTAAGAAAAAAGTTTCATCGATTGGTTTTAAGAAGCGGAGATTGTATATGTCGGCGGATATTCCTTTTTCTCCAAGTAGCTCTGCAGCTTCGGCTGTTTCCGGAAGCATACCGCCGGTACACACCAGCAATAGATCGCTGTGTCCCGCCGTTACGGCAAGCACGCCGCGGCCGGTTTCCATCGGCAGCGAAAATGCGGGACATTCTGCTGCGCAAGTATTTTTAGGATACCGTATTGCAACCGGTGCATCCAACTGTAATGCCCATTCAAACATCGCCCGCATTTCCGCTGCCGAAGCGGGGGCGAGCACCGTTATATTCGGAATACTACGCAAAAAGCAGATATCGTAGAGGCCTTGGTGGGTTTCGCCGTCATAGGGAACCGCCCCCGCACGGTCTATCGCAAAGATAACCGGCAGTTTTTGCAGTGCAGCGTCATGGATAATTTGGTCGATTGCCCGCTGCAAAAACGTACTGTAAATGGCTGCGATAGGCCGTAAACCGGCCGCGGCAAGCCCTGCGGCAAAGGTTACCGCATGTTGTTCGGCAATACCGACATCAAAAAAACGATCGGGAAACTTCTGCCGGAACCGCTCAAGTCCCGTTCCCTGCGCCATTGCAGCGGTAATTGCGACGATATCGTTTCGTTTTGCCGCCTCATCGATGATGATATGAGAAAACGCTTCGGTAAAAGAATTGCTATTCGCCTTTTCAATTTTTCCGTCGGCAATATTAAACGGGCCGATACCGTGGAAAACAGACGGATTATCTTCCGCGAGCAGATAGCCTTTTCCTTTCTTGGTTTCAACATGAATAAGAACCGGCGCATCGATGTTTTTGACATTGCGGAATACTTTTTCAAGTTCTTTTTCGTTATGTCCGTTCAACGGTCCGACATATTCAAAACCGAGATCGGTAAAAAGGTTATTTCTGTAAAAAATTCCCTTGGCGCCTCGCTTTAATCGATGAATCAAAAAATTAATACGCCTGCCTAACAACGGAATTTTTCCGACAGCAGTATCAAAAATATACTTAAATTGCTGATATCCTTTCCGCACGGTTAAGCGGCTCAGATATTCCGAAACTGCCCGTATATTCGGAGAGATGGACATCTTATTGTCGTTGAGGATAACAACCAGATTCTTTGTGTGCGGGGTAACATTCAGGAGTGCTTCAAAAGCCATCCCTCCGCTCAGCGCTCCGTCGCCGATAACGGCAATAACTTTTCCGCCTTGCCGTTGTAACTGCCGT
>CAUVKE010000251.1:0-3132 GCA_963552415.1 uncultured Treponema sp. | reverse complement strand
AAAAACGCTCCTGCAGGAAAACAAGATCAAGTTGATGATGATATGTTTGACGACAATATGAATGATATGGATGACGAAGACGATTTCGATGACGACGAATAATGCCGTTCTGATCACCGCAGCCGGTAGTTCTCAACGGTTCGGAGAAAAAAAAGAATTTCTTCCTTTACATATCGACAGTACCGGTACACGCACATCGGTGCTGTCAAACTGCCTTCATGCCTTTGTATCGACAAAATACTTTAACCGTTATGTAATAACCGTGCCGCAGGATCAAGTTGAACAGGCTTATTCTCTGCTTATTGCCGATACACGGCTCGCCTCTTTTTTCGATGCACATCGAGATAGGCTTCAGATCATTGAAGGGGGGGCAAGCCGGCAGGAGTCGGTGTACAATGGCCTATTAGTGCTTGCGGATAAAAACATAACATATATACTGGTACACGATGGAGCGCGGCCGTGGATTTCCGGCGAAGTGATTACTTCGGTATTAACGGCAACCGAACAATACGGAGCGGCAGTTCCTGCCATATCCGTAACGGATACGCAAAAAGAAGTGGACGAAACGGGAAAGATTATCCAGCACCTTAGAAGAGATCGGCTCGCCGCCGTACAAACACCG
This sequence comes from uncultured Treponema sp., assembly GCA_963552415.1. Classification (GTDB taxonomy): domain Bacteria; phylum Spirochaetota; class Spirochaetia; order Treponematales; family Treponemataceae; genus Treponema. The sequence continues at coordinate 2,510 of CAUVKE010000251.1, read as the reverse complement.
CAGGGCTTCCGCTTTGAACCGTTGCTTCGTGCTCATCGCCAAGCTAGCAATGACGGCAATACCTATACCGACGACAGCGAAATCTATGCACAATACTGCGGCGCCGTTCATATCTGCCCCGGAGCACGGGAAAACAAAAAAATCACCTATCGCGAAGACCTTTAAGGAAGATAAGGAAGACACTATGATACGAATCGGTTTAGGTTATGACCTCCACACTCTTGTTGAAGGCAGACCGTTAATCTTAGGCGGAGTTCATATCCCTTTTGGAAAAGGAGAAGCGGGGCATTCAGACGGAGATGTCCTACTCCATGCACTTGCGGATTCCCTACTCGGCGCCGCGTGCCTTGGCGACATCGGAGAGCTTTTCCCGCCGAGTGATCCGCGCTGGAAGGATGCCGACTCACGCATACTCTTGCAGACCGTGTGGGAACAGGTGCAAGCCGAAGGCTGGCAGCTTGAAAATGCCGACTGTGTTATTGCAATCCAAAAGCCGAAAATTCTGCCGTACCGCGAAGCAATCCGCCGGTCCATTGCGGAAATCCTATCGGTAGAAATTGATCAGATTTTTGTTAAAGCAAAAACCGGAGAAGGAGTCGGCGTTATCGGCAGCGGTACGGCCGCGGCCGTGTGGTGTACCGTACTCCTCTCCCGATAAAGGGTATGCCGACAGATCATTTGATGTTGCGCCCTACAGGGAACCTTTAAAAACTATACCTGAGTTTTTAGAGATGCCCTATAGTTTGTGCATTTTCTTAGGCTGCGTCATATTCTCCGGTTTCAGGATTTCGTCGAGCGCTTCCTTCGATAACAAGCCGCGTTCCAACACAAGGTCGTAGACGCTGCGGTTATCTTTGAGGGCGGTTTTGGCAATATCGCTTGAAGTTTCATAGCCGAGCACCGGATTAAGCGCCGTTACCAAACCGATACTCCGGTAGGTCAGCTCCTTGCACCGCTCTACATTCGCTTCGATGCCGTCGATACAGCGCTGCCGAAGCGTAGACATACCGTTGTTTAAAATCGAAATCGATTCCAAAATACTATAAATGATAACCGGTTCAAAAACATTCAGCTCCAACTGCCCCGCTTCGGCTGCCATCATCACCGCCGTATCGTTTCCGATAACGCGGAAACATACCTGATTCATCACTTCGGGGATAACGGGATTGACCTTACCCGGCATAATCGACGAACCGGGTTGCATTGCAGGCAGATGTATTTCGTTCAAACCGGCGCGCGGCCCCGATGCGAGCAGGCGCAAGTCGTTGCATATCTTTGAAATTTTTACTGCAAGGCGTTTCAGTTGGCCGGAATAGGAAACAAAGCAGGAGGTATCATTTGTTGCGGCGATTAAATTCTCCGCTTTTTTAACCGGATAGCCCGAAATTTCCGCGAGCCGCTTTGTTACCAAATCAGCATAGGCAGGGTCACTATTAATGCCGGTGCCGATAGCGGTAGCGCCCATGTTTATTTCGAGTAAGCCGGAAACAGCCTGCCGGATATGCGGCACTTCGCCTTCCAAACTCGCTGCATACGATTCAAATTCCTGACCGAGCGTCATCGGAACCGCATCCTGCAGCTGCGTCCGCCCCATCTTGATATGCCCGCCGAATTCCTTTCCTTTTTTACGGAAAGAAGCGACCACATTTTCAAGTTCGGTAATCAGGCTTTCCGTGTGTAAACAGATGCCGAGTTTCGCCGCCGTCGGATACGCATCGTTGGTGGACTGCGCAAGGTTGACATGATTGTTCGGATGGCAAAATTGGTATTCGCCTTTTTTATGCCCCAGCAGTTCGAGTGCACGGTTTGCAATCACCTCATTTGCGTTCATATTGGTAGACGTTCCCGCTCCGCCTTGAATCATATCAGCAGGAAACTGTTCGTGCAGTTTACCGGCAATGATTTCTTTACAGGCAGCGATAATTGCTTCCGCCGTCGGTTTTTCCAACAAACCCAATTCATAGTTTGCCTGTGCCGCCGCCTGCTTAACCATTGCAAGGGCTTTTATAAAACTCGGATAGGCGGAAAGATGCGCACCGGTAATATTGAAGTTTTCCGTACAACGGAGCGTTTGTACACCGTAATATGCCTCATCGGGAATATCCCGATACCCTAACAGATCATGTTCTTGTCGCATTGTTTTCTCCCATATTATTTTTGTTGCAGCTCATGGAGCGAATCGAAGGGATAGACGCCGCTTACGGTTGTCTCGATTCGATTATCGGCGGATGACCCGAATATAACCGGAGCATCAGGCTGCATAAACTCGGAGATAACCTGCCGGCACGCGCCGCACGGCCCCACCGGATAGTCCGCATCGGGGGTTGCAATTGCAATAGCCGTAAAGTTTCTTTTACCCATTGCAACCGCGCTGAAAAGAGCGGTGCGTTCGGCGCAGTTGGTTAATCCGTAAGAGCGGTTTTCAACATTCACACCGGTAACGACACTCCCGTCATCAAGCAGTAATGCAGCGCCTACTCTAAAATGAGAATAAGGGGCATACGCATTTT
>CAUVKE010000250.1:0-3140 GCA_963552415.1 uncultured Treponema sp. | reverse complement strand
ACGGTATTATGGCGTTATTGGTTGATATTCTAAAACAGCATTATACCGGCGATTGTGTTGCCGGCAAAAGCTATTTTTATTATACGATTGCAGACGGCATCTATCCTTGTCAGCTGTATTACAATGCGCGGAAAAGAGAGCGGACAGCGTTACGACGAATCGCTATTAAACAATGCCAAAACTGCCCTGCTCTTAATGTGTGTACTTCTCATTGCGGTGGAGCTGCTTTGTGTGAAAATGGCGATGAGAATAATCCGTTGACTTTTCGGTGTGCAATAACATTGTTTAAACTTGATCAAGTAATAAAGCGGTTAGGATATTACGCATTCTACAAAGAGACGAATGAAGCATATCAAAATATCATCAACGCTGTAAAAATATTTGCCGCTCAAAATGCCGTTTCCAACATATATACACCCTAGTGCTTTTTTACTAGACAGATTGCCTTGACGAAAATAAATGATGCTTCTATAACAAGAACAATGAGGAATAATTATAGCCGATGAACTTTTTACTATTACTCCGTGCAATCCGTTCAGGCGGCCGCCATATACGGCGACAGTTTTCCTTTTTTCTTTTTCTAACGTTGTCGTTCTGCCTGTTGAGTACGGTTACGATGTTCTTTGATGCACTCAAGGCGAACCGAGGTCGTTATTTTGCGCAGCGGTATACGGGTTTTTACGGCATCGTCAAAAAAGACTGTTCCAACCTATTGACGGCAAGCCCGCCGCGCGAGGAAGATTTATTTAATCCTGATGAACTCTGCACTCTGCTCGACCGGCTCGGCATCAGCTATTCGGCACGCTTGAGGAGCTGGGCAACCTTTTACGTCGATGAACCTGACCGGCAGGAACTGCGCAATCCGAATCACGTTCTCCTTGTCGCAAGCGACGCTGCTGCGGAAACGGCGCTTTTAAAACATCTCGTTTTTAACGGCGCCGTACCTCATGAAGGTGCAAACGAAGCGCTCCTCTATGATTCTTCGGTCTCGCAGGAAGCGTTACGGCAGGGTATCATTGTGCAGATGCCCAGTCCGTTCGGTATTCCTGTATCGGATAAATTCCGACTGACCGGAACGTTCACAAGCGATGAGGCGATGATGCATCAGCCCATCCTTTTTATCGACCGCCGCTTACTGCTTGAGCTGACCGGCAGGGATGAAAATCTTGCAAGCGATATTGTGCTCGGTCAGCTTTCAGCTTTACAGCGTTTCAGACTTACATGGTTGCTTGCGACGGAGTACCGCGATTACAAACTGCTTCCGTATACCGATTTTGATAGTATTGCGAAAGCAACGGCGCTTATCAGCGAAACGCTGCGGACATTGCTGTTCTTGTTTACCGGCATTGTGATACTCTTTTGTATGCTCAATAGCCTAACCATCGCGGTACTGAACCGATCTAAGGAAATCGGAGTATTGCGGGTTATCGGTTACAGCGCGAACCTTATTATCGGGCTTTTTTGTATTGAATATCTTACAATGTTGGCTGCAGCATGGCTCATCGGATCGGCGGGTTGCGCAGGAATTGCCGCGCTTCTGAATACGCTGCAATTATCCGCAACCGATATTAATCTTGAGTTAGCCTTTGCAGGAAAAGAGCTAGTGATGCATCCGTCTCTCCGCGTCTTTGCGTTGCCGCTGTGCGTATCGGCGCTTATGCTGCTCGGTATTACTGGACTGAGGACGCAGCAAATACTTGCGCTGTCATAACGGATGATGAATAAGCTGTAAAAACAGTCGCAATCGTAAAGCCTTAGAGGAGAAAACGAATGTATTATATAAAATGGGCGCTGAAAAATATCATCGGCAACAGAGCACGCTATGCCGTGATGATCATACTGACGGCGTTTACCTTTATAACGCTCTTGCTTTTTGATGCGGTTATTTCGGGGTATGATATTCAGACAGATCGATTCAGGCAAGCGATAGAAGGTGATATACGAGTGTCATCCTCTGATGACGGCGGCCTTAGCCTGCTGCTACCCGCCTTATCCGACATAACGGCTTCATCCCCCTGTACGGTTTTTTATCCTGCGGCGCTCATCGATGGCGTCCGTTTGATTACCGATACCGGCGATATGACCGTACAGCTTGCAGGGGTTACCGACGAATATCTACAAACGCTGCTCAAGTCGTGTACCGTGCTTAAAGAAGGATCTATGAATTTTTCCCAGCCGGAGAGCTGCCTTGTTGATGCCGATACTGCGGAAAAACTTTCGCTTAAAGCAGGCGATGAAATTACGCTCTATTTTGAAGCGCCCTCCAAGCACATTATCTCGGCGCCGGTAACCATTGGCGGTATTTTTATTTCGAACTATCTGGCGCACTCCCGTATCGTCTATATGCCGCTCATCCATGCAGCCGGTTTTATGGAAAAAGAAGATTTTGTCAATACCGTACTCGGAACGGTTGCAGCCGCTTCTGCGGTGGAACGGGATCAGCGGATAAATGATGTTGTATACGCTCTGCGGATGGCCGTAAAAAAAGCCGGCATTTTAGCACGGGTGGAAGCGCCCGATCAGCTGAGCGGCTCTTTCGGGTACTTTCAGATTTTTGATATTTTTAAGATCATTTTAATCGGATTAAAAAATCTTACCGGTTTTGTGCTTGCGCTTATGCTGCTGTTTGCGGTGCGGAGTGCATACTATCTGATTTTTCAAAAGCGGCGGGCGGAAATTGCAACGCTGCGTACCTACGGGATGGACACAAAAGAATTTATACGGATGATTACCGCTGAAACCGTTATCGTACTGCTTTTTGCCGCGCTCATTGCTGCTGCCGTTATCATACCGGCCGTTTTTGCGGTACAGGGCTTTCCGGCAGCGTACTATTCGGCAAATCTCATCGCGGTATTCGGCGGACCGTCTGTTGTGCTGCACTTTGACGGAATACGCATCGCAGCAATGGCGGTTGTTATTGCTGCAGTCAATTTTTCCGCATCGATGCTGTCAATGTGTCGCGCGTTACGCACGGAAACAGCCCGTCTTTCTGCTGAAAGTTAAGAAGAAATGTTCGGAGGGGGAGACGTCCCCCCTCCAAAAAAAGAAGGAGAAAATAGAAGATATGAAAAAGGAAAGATGCTTGTTCATCGTTGTGTTGCTTTTTTTGTTGATATGCGGATTGACGGCGCAGGAAAGCG
>CAUVKE010000249.1:0-3169 GCA_963552415.1 uncultured Treponema sp. | reverse complement strand
TTTATCGATTCCGGTAAGGCTTTTAATGCCGCGGTGAAAGGACTGCAGCAGCTGATAAAGCACACGCAAAATAAGCCGGCAAGTGAGCGGTTGGGAATTAAAATAGGCTTACACAGCGGCCCCGTGTTGATGGTTACTTTGAATAACCTGCTCGATTATATCGGTTTAACAGTCAATACTACGCTTGATATCACCCATACTGCACTTCCGAATGAGATCGTTATGTCCCAAGATATTTATAGCAATCGATCTGTTAAGCGTTCCATTCTTTCTGTTACTAACACCGTTCAAAAGCAGCAGATACGATTTAAAGATAGTCCATATGATTATACGCTGTACCATACAAAAATAGCAAATCAAAAAGGTACTCCTAAAAACTGAAATTTTTTGAATATTTAGACCGTAAACGCCGGTAATTTCCAGCCATTTTGCGCCTCGCGGCATATAAGGAATCGTAAGAGGTTTGTATGGATAGTAGACATATTGTCCCGCCTGTTACGATTATTGCTGCGGCATCGGCAGCTGTTTTTTATACGCTTTATGCGTTTGCGTACACCGGCGTACATATTGTATCTTTTATTTTTTTGACGGCGGTTTTATTAGTTTGCGTGCTATCGGTGTTTTTAATAGCGGTATCCGTAGCAAGCAAGCTGCCGTTTCTAAATTTAAAATGCAGGGAGCGGTGCGTCCGGAATCACCAAACTGTGATTCGTATGCGTCGTGTATGGTTTGCACTTAGGTTTGCCTTTTGTACGGCTGCCGGAATTGCAATCAGCTCTTATTCTGTTCGTGCTTTGCAAAGAGAACAGCGCCCGCCTCAAACACTTGTTGCACTGCCTATAGTACGGATGGTTATTACAGAATTAACCGCAGAGCCTGTTCCGGCCGGTACCGATTATTACCGCATACCGGTAAAGCTGATTGCGTGCAGCACCACCCGCAATGAACAATTTTCTGCATCGGGCGCCGTGCAGCTCTTCGTTCCGGTGGCGCTTGTCCGCGGAACATATTCGGGAGGTATTACCCGCATCGGCAGAGCAGAGCAACCAGAGAAGACGGTTCCGCTGCTGCACGGTACGGCTGCGTTTACGGAGGCGTTGCAAAATCCGCAAGAATGCCGGTTTTATGCACGTGGTATGCGGCTTGCACTTCAAGGAAAGTTCGGTAAAACGGGAACGGTGTTTTATGCAAAACCGATACAGCCGGTCTTTCTCGGGTGGAATTCTCAGCTCAGCCGCCTCCGTGCGTTTTTCCGCTTTGCTTTTATGCGGATGTTGTACGGTTGGGGCGAGGCAGGCGGTCTTTTGCTTGCACTGCTTGCTGCCGATAAGGCATTCTTACCGGCAGAATGCATCGCGGCTTTCCGCAACGCCGGCCTTGCCCATATCCTTGCCTTGTCGGGGATGCACCTTTCGTTAATCGGGACGGCGGCGCTGCAAGGCGGCAGGCTATTCGGACATAAAAGCAGGGCCGCATGGTTTTCGCTTGCAGCGGTCTTTCTTTTTGTCTGGTTTGCAGGCTCTGCTCCTTCGTTGAACCGTGCATTGGGAATGGTATGTATCGCCGCTATAGGAAAAGCGCTCGGTTTAAAGCCGCCTCCCTTGTCGGTACTGTGCGCCATGTTAACCGTGCATATCGCAATAGCCGGTTCTGAAGCAATAACGCTCGGCTTTATGCTTTCGTATGGGGCATGCGCAGGGATTATCATCTTTGGCGATGCATGCGCCCGCCTTTTGGCAGGAAAAATACCTCCGGCTTTTGCAGGCAGTATTTCCGCATCCGTCGGCGCACAGCTTTTTACCGCTCCGATTGTGATCTCCGCAATCGGCAATATCGCAGCGGCGGGGGTAATTGCTTCATGCGTGGCAAGCCCGCTTGTTTCGCTTTTCCTCATTGCGGGGCTTATTTGCATTCCGCTTGCGCTTATCTTCCCTTTCACGAGTCCGTTACTGGGATACGGCTTAAACGCCGCATACCGGATAATTTTTGCAGCAGCTGATTTTTTTGCGCGGCTTCCGGTTATTGCACCGGAAAGCGGAATGCAGCGTGTGATATTTTCGGCAACGGCGTTTGCGGTTGGGGTATGCTGTGCGGCTCTGGCATATATTCAGCGTAAGAAGACGGCAGCGGCTTTCCCTCGATTGACATGAGCACGGTGAGTACCTGAGTTTTATTCGTGCGGAGGGTTTACGGATGCCATCGTTCAGAAAATTTTTGATGGATGCTTGATATAGACCAAGAGGTTTGGCGGCGCTATAGGTGTTGACTTTTCCTATATTCGCGGGTATTGACGATGTCGTCGAGAACTGCATCTTGCTGTTTCCACCCTTCTGCTTTCCATTCGGCTTCTTTCCGCTCCCGCAGCTTCGTTACGATGATCCGCTCTTGATGTGCCGTGATATAGATTTTTCTCATTTTTTCGATGACGAGTTCTGCCTCTACCAGCGCTTTTTCCTGTTTTTCCCTGTCGCTGCGGAGCCGTTCTAAGTAGTTTTCATGCAAGGCGAGTTCAGCAGGAGTTTTAAGGCTTACTCCGAGTGATCGGCGGGTTTTTATTTCTTCCTGTGCTATTTCGGCGAGGCGCAACACAATCGCTTCGCGGGCGGCAACGGCACGTCCGAGGTTGGTTTCCGCTTCTTTTTCGCGGAAGGTTCGGATATCCAAGAGCTTTTGAAGCGAAAACTGAAATTTCTTCATAAGGGATTATTCTTCTGCGTAATCCGCAGGCGGCTTTTCAATTTCGGCTTTGTATAAGTCGGCAGCTTCCGACGGCATCAAGTATTTTTTTGCCGCACCTGCACCCGCTTGGAAGCTTTCCTCATTTGGTATGTCGATGTGGGTAATGGCGCTGAGTTGCTCCAGCGTTTTTTCGATGGGCGCAGGATCGTTTACCTCTTGCTGCAAAAAGGTTTCGATTTTATCGTGATGTTCGATAGCTTCGTCGATGGCGGGGTTACTGCCTTTTTGATATGCGCCGACTTGAATCATATCTTCGGCATCGGCATAGACTGCCATCAATTTACGCATATACTGTGCTGCTTTTTTACTGCATTCTCCTGCGACGCGGTTTGCCAAACGGGAAATACTGCCGAGTACGTCGATGGCAGGGTAGTGCCCGCGCTGTGCAAGTTTTCGGTTAAGTACAATGTGCCCGTCCAAAATACCGCGT
>CAUVKE010000248.1:0-3169 GCA_963552415.1 uncultured Treponema sp. | reverse complement strand
TTAGCATGAGCGGTTTTACCGACAGCAGCATTACCGCTGCAAAACCCTATTACAATAATGCCTGCACCGGCTTACGGCAACATGGGCAAATACCGGGGTTATAGGTAGGGTGTATTCTTCTTCTTTTGCAAATATACGGCGCATCTGCGTTGTCACTGCGCTGAAATAAATGCTCAACGTATACCCGATACGTTTCCGCTTTATTTCGGCTAGTTCCTAGCATCTACACCATCTATTTGCAAAAGGGTTAACAGCAAAAATGTAGTGTCGATTGTTTCTTCCTTTAATGTTAAAAGCAATTCCTCTTCTAAAAAGCGCTTTGCTGTGTGCAGCATAGCTTTTATTTCTTCCATCGTATCGGCAAAAAGCAGCACGTCATCCATATATCGGACTCACCGTTTTTTATTTTGAGTTTGCTCCGGCAAACCCAATTACTATATATACGTTTTTTGTAGTTTTCCTGCTGCTCATCCGTTATCGCATTACAAATTACCAATCGACTGCACTTCGTCCGGAGTAAGCCCGGAAATTTTGCAAATATCGGTCAGCGGATAGCCCATAGTAAGCATCGTTTTTGCCGTTTCGAGTTTTGTTTGGCGGGAGCCTTCGGCAAGGCCAAGTGATTTTCCCTGAGCCTCGCCTTCGGCTTTACCATCCTCAAAGGCATCCATCAATACTGCCGGTAATACGTGATATTCTTTCCTCAGTTGCTCGTTGCGTTTTACTGTCTGTATCATCTGTTCTATCCTCCCTGTGTATGCTGTCGTTACTTTGCCTGTCTTTACGTACTGTAAAAAACCTTGTAAATCTTTATTGTCTGCACTTCTAAACGAGTTCGCATTTAGTATAATCTTTTTGGTTCCATCTTGTAAGAGGATTCTTTTATCCTCAATACAGATATTTTCAAAGGTGTAAACGGCTCTGTTGCGACCGATAGGATCAAATAAACAAATAAAAATAATAAAGCTTTCGTTAAGTGCCTTATAAGAATAGCCTTTATCTAAAAAAGCGACATCCAGCACAGCCTGATAATACCGCATTCGTTTAGCTATGTTATATTCATTCCCAACTTGCATTTCAATATCGTAGGATGTACCGGCTTTGTCTTTTACCAGTACATCCAGCCGAACGGTTTTTGCTCCAGAATTAGCTGTAACGGTATTCTGAGATGACAGATACGTAATTTTCTCGATCTTAGTAGCAAAGAGCATTTCGAGAAATTCTTTACAGATCGGTTCGGACTCCATCACTTTACAGAACATAAAATCATCGGAGATAGTTAGGTCTTCAAAAGGTTTCTGTGTCATTCACACCTCCTACAGTCCTTATGCGACTTTTGGAGCAAAATGGCTAAGAAAATGCGGAAAATGAAGTCAGGGGAAGACTTTTCTTTTTTTTCGATAAAAAGAAAAGTCTACGACCCCATCTAATCAGAACTGCCACGGACGGCACCGTTTAATACCCCCGCCCTCCTTGGCGGATATGCACACGCTATACAGCAAAGCACGTACACCACACGACACATTTTGCCGGTTCGGTTTGCTACATACCGCCACGGACGGCGGTGGTTCTATGCAGTAGCGACGTTTTTGCGTGAGCAAAAACTCGCGTTCAAAAATTGACAAGGAGGTCAATTTTTGAACTTGGCACGGATGCCGCTGGTTCTCAACAGCAGCGACGTTTGAGGCTTCGCCTCAAACTCGTCGATGAAAAATGTACACGGATGTACATTTTTCATCAGGGGCGACAAACCAGCCGAAAGCCAAGATTGACGTTGCAGTAGTCGGGGTTGACGGCGGTCCGAAACGCACGAGCAGCACCACCCGCGTCGAACTCCCAGCCACCTCCGCGTAAGACGCGGATACCACCGGAACTAGCAGCGCCTGCATAATCCGGTGGCATCGGATTGGGTAAGACGCCAGACCAGTCCCAGCACCACTCCCATACGTTACCGCTCATGTCGTATAGCCTGTACCCATTCGCCTGCTTCTTTTTCACTTCATGCGTCTTATTATTTGCATTTCCCCCATCACTATCGCTATACCACGCATAGTTTATCAGTTGCCCTTTCACATTCGTTCCTGACCATTTATGCTCAGTTCCGCCCATAGCTGCCCATTCCCATTCTGCCTCCGTCGGTAACCGGAACCCTTTTTTACTCATGTCCAATACAGTATTGTTCCAATCTGTATTATTCGATGTGGGAATAGCACTGTATGCAAGCGTTTCAAAATCTATCGGGCTTCCTGAAACCGCTACCGTGTAACACGGATCAAGATGACACGCAATACTCAGCTTATTGCAAAATGCTATTGCTTGATACCAGTTTATATTCTCTACCGGCCGCTTCTCCTGCACTTCACTGCCGTCAGGCGGATTTTCTGTTCCTTTAAACCAACTCGGATTATTACCCATCACTGCCTGTCACAACTCCTGTGTTACTTCCGTTTCGCCTATCCGGTATGCGGAAATACTTACCGTGTGCACTGCGTTAATGTAACTGTAATCAGCATGACCAAGGGTTCCGTTCGTTACCGCGGCAATCTCTTTCATCGTAAAGTTTACGCTGTTTACCGTGTAGGTTTTATCGGCAGATGCAGGCGGTGTAGGTGGTGTCGGCGGGGTTCCGCCCTCCGGCTTAAACCTTACATTCACCGTTGTGTTCGCTGTAACTTTCACCTTTGCCGTTATACTGCCATCCGCTCCGCTACCCGATTCAAAGCTGCTACCGGAAATACTCCATTTGTCTACCACATAGCCTGTATTCGCTGTTGCAGTAATCGTCAATTCCTGACCCTTCGGTACCTTATTATCCGCAGGAATCTCTGGCGCTACCGTTACCTTCCCGTTACTGCCTGCACTAACCGTTACCTCATACTTCGTAATAGGCGTACCTTCTTTTTCCTTAAAATACACCTTTACATCCGCTTTTTCGCTTACCTTTAGCTCGTACGTTGTCGCCGTACCGTTTACCGCTTTCCCGTTCAGCTCCCATTTTTCTACCTTGTACCCCTCAATAGGCGCTGCCGTAAACGTTACCGTCTTCCCCTTTTCTACGGAAGCTCCGCTGGTTATTGCAGCTCCGTCTACCTTTGCCGTAAGCTCACCGCCAAACGTTGCTTCCTTAAAACTTACCGCATACTTTTCCGCTGCCGCAGGCGTATTGGGT
>CAUVKE010000247.1:0-3169 GCA_963552415.1 uncultured Treponema sp. | reverse complement strand
GCTGTTGATAATATCAGCCTTGAAATCCCTTCTCATACGATTTTCGGAATTATCGGAAAAAGCGGCGCGGGGAAATCGACGCTCGTGCGGCTGATAAGCCTTTTGGAACCGGTTGACTCAGGCGAGATTTACTACGGAGACTCCCGCGTAGATACCTTGACGGGCAAACTCTTACGAAATCAGCATAAAAAAATCGGGATGATTTTTCAGAATTTCAATTTATTTGCATCGCGCACGGCTGCGGGCAATATCGCCTATCCGCTTGAAATTGCGGGAATGCCGAAGCGCGCTATCACAGCAAAGGTGGAAGAAATGCTGCACGTTGTCGGGCTTGAGGGACGCGGCGATGCGCGGGTAAGTACTCTATCCGGCGGACAAAAGCAGCGGGTGGCTATTGCTCGTGCCTTGGCTGTTTCTCCGGATATCCTCTTTTGTGATGAAGCAACGAGCGCACTTGATCCACAGACAACACGCTCAATTTTGGAGCTGCTCAAGCGGCTGCAAAAGGATATGAATTTAAGCGTTGTGATGATAACGCATCAGATGGAAGTGGTGCGCGATTGCTGTCAGCAAGTGGCCGTTATCGATAATGGCACCGTGGCCGAAACGGGTTCCGTGCGTGAAATCTTTTCTGCGCCGAAGTCGGAGGTAACCAAAGACTTCTTAATGCATATCAACCCGCTCAATCCCGAAGACACACAGCTTATCCGATGGTCTAAAAGCGGCGGCGCCTATACGCTCCGGTTCTCCGGCGAGCTTACGAGTGAGCCGGTCTTGAGTAAAATCTCCCGCGATTACGGTATTGAGTTTAATATCTGTGCAGGCGGTATGCAAAAGGTCGGGGAAACGGTGGTTGGAACCCTCTTTGTCGATATTAACGGTTCACCCGAAGATATGCAAAAAGCGTTTGCTTATCTTAATCAAAACGGCATCAAAGTAGAGGAGACACATCAATGAGTTCATGGTCAACGTTAGTACAGCTTGTGGGAACAGCGACGGCGCAAACGCTTATAATGGTATTCTTTTCTACGCTTTTTTCTTTTATACTCGGAGCTCCGCTCGGCGTGCTGCTGTGCATCACTGCGGAGGGGAACCTTGTGCCGAGACCGGTGTTGCACCAGCTTATCGACCGGATAGTAAACGTATTACGCTCATTCCCGTTTATCATATTGATGATTTTGCTCTTTCCGTTTTCGCGGCTCATCATCGGTACCAGCATCGGAACCGCCGCAACGGTCGTGCCGCTTTCCATCGCCGCCGCCCCTTTCGTTGCACGGGTTATCGAAAGCGCCTTGCTGGAAATCGACCGCGGTGTTATCCAAGCGGCTCTCGCGATGGGGTCATCTACTATGGAGATTATCTTTAAAGTGATGATACCGGAAGCACTGCCGCCCCTCATTGCAGGCATTACGCTGACTATTATTAACCTTATCGGGTATTCGGCAATGGCGGGTGCAATCGGCGGCGGCGGCCTCGGCGATTTGGCAATCCGATACGGCTATCAGCGGTTCCGTAGTGATATTATGCTGGCGGCGGTCATCGTCATTTTAGTGATGGTAGAGCTTATTCAATTTATCGGCACGAGGATCAGCACGGCGCTTGCAAAACGGCGGTAATTGAGGTGGATAATCCCGTCATTGATTGAAGAGTTTGAAATTAAACTTATTTGCACATCCTTACGAATAACATACCGGACGGGAACCTGAAACGCCCGGATAGGCGGAAAAATCGCTGCGTAGATATTCACGGTCAATTTTTCCGTCTTTGATAACGAGCAGCCGGTCGGCAATTTCAAGCGAATCGGCAAGCATAAAACAGGGAATGCATACGGTTATTCCTTTCGCGCGGAAAGAGTCAAAGTAAGAAAGCAGTCTCAGCCTCATCGCTTGATCTACGGAAGCAAGCGGCTGCATCACACAGATAAACGAGGGGTTTTGTATCAATATCCGCTGATAGATAATATCGTACAGTTGCCGCTCGGTGAGATCGTCAAGCGATTGCGCGTATACGGCTTCTCCAAGGAGCGGATACAGATCATCGGCAACGGCGCGCTTAATTTGCTTCATCGACCGGAACGAGCGGAGTTTATGGTCGAGTGTAAAACAGAGGTTGTCCAGTACCGATAGATGCGGAAATAAAAATGTGCTTACCGGCTGATGCGGTATCGTTACGCAATCACGGCTGCCTGCTTGATGCGGTTTACCGTTTATTCTGAAAATAACGCCGGCGGTTTTTTTCTTCGAGTGTAATAAATCAAAAAGCCGGTTAATAGTTCGGCTGTTGCTGTCAAGCAAGACAAGGGTTTCGCCTTTTTTAATTGAAAACTGCAAATCGCCCATACGGCAAAAAAAGCCTTCCGGTGCCGGCTCCCCATCGGATAAAAAGAGTTTACCTCGTTCCGTATTGTGAACCCATTTCTCAAAGCCGGTAATAAAATGGGCAATCCCGTTTTCGGTCATTTCATCCTTTTCAAACCGTTTTACAATCCGTCCGCGCTTCATTAAAAAGCATCGGCTGCAAAGACGAAAGGCTTCTTGATGATGATTGCATAAATACAAAATACCCCGCCCGTTCTTGCATAAAAAGTTGATGACGGAAATCATTTGAGTCAATTCTTCTGCAGTGATAAAATGAGAAATATCACGCATGATAATCAGTCTGATGCCGGAGACCCACGCTTTTGCAAGTTCAACAATCCATTTTTCATACAGACTGAGTGTTTCCGTACGAAGCGCGGGATCGAGCGTTAAACCGAACAACGCAAGAATATTTCGCGCTTGCTGCTTGATATGGCGGTAATTGATATACCGTTTTCGGTATCCGCTGCGAATAACAAAAATATTTTCGGCAACGGAAAGAGAATCGATCAGCGCCGGTTGCCTGCCGATAAAAGCAATCTTATTCGGCTGTTTCCGCCTGATATATTGATCGTTTATCCGTTCTCCTCGAAAAAAAATGCGCCCGTACCGTATCGGAAGATTACAGCGAATAAGATTCAGCATATAGTCTATTCCGATATAGTCGAGTCCGATAAGAGCGGTAATTTCTCCTTCATAGATGTCCATGTTCAAGTCGGACAATTCAGGCGGCGCAAAAATATGCTCAAGCCGCAGCAGTTCCGTTTTCATACGCTGTTCCATTCAAAAACGGCAGGCAACGAAATATGTAC
>CAUVKE010000246.1:0-3173 GCA_963552415.1 uncultured Treponema sp. | reverse complement strand
CGAGGTCAAGCTCTCCGTTGAAGGTTGTTTCCGAAGCGGGCGGTGCAATGTCTTCTTCGTCCTCGCGTGCAACCACATCTAAACCGATGAGTTGGTCGGGGCTTTCAATATCGAGGATTTTAACACCCTGTGCGGCGCGACCCATCACATTGATAGAAGAAACCTGCACACGGATTGTCTTTCCCTGTCCGGTGATGCAGACAATTTCGTCATCGTCAGCGACGGCAAGCAATCCGACCACCTCGCCGGTCTTTTCGGTAATGGTGTACACCTTTTGCCCGCCGGTACCGCGCCCATGCGGAGAAAACTCGGAAAAGTCAACCCGCTTGCCGTAGCCGTTCTCGCTCATCACGAGGAGCTTGCCGCCGTTAATCCGGAGCGCGCCGGTCAGCTCATCCCCGCCGGACAGCCGAATTCCGATAACCCCATGCGAAGCGCGTCCTTGGTCGCGTATTTCGGTTTCGGAAACGCGGAGCGCCTGGCCATGCCGGGTTACCAGCATCAGCTCATCTTTACCGGTGGTAAGGATTGCACTCACGAGCTTATCCCCTTCATCGAGCTTAATGGCGATAATACCGCGCGTTTTGGCATTCCGGAAACTATCGGTCTGCACCTTCTTCACAATGCCGCCCGCCGTCGCCATCAGCAAGTATGTGTCGCTACTAAACTCTTTTAAGGACACAATCGTGGTAATTTCTTCGTCGGAAGATACGGCGAGCAGCGACTTGATATGAGAACCGCGGCTTGTACGGCTCGCTTCGGGGATTTCGTGTACTTTAACCCAGTACGCCTTCCCCTCATTGGTGATAAACATAATGTAGTCGTGCGTGGAAGCAGTGAAAATCTGGTCGATAAAGTCATCCTCAACCAAGGCTGCCGAGTTGGAACCCTTGCCGCCGCGGTTCTGCCGCTTGTAGGCGGTAACCGGTACCCGCTTGATGTAGCCGAGGTTGGAAACCAGCACTACCATCTGCTCTTTTTTGATGAGGTCTTCGATGTTAATCTCTTCCACCTCATCGCTGACAATATCGGTACGGCGGTCGTCGCCGAATTTCTCTGCAAGCTCATCGGTTTCCTGCTTAATGAGCGCAAGAATCTTTTCAGGATGCGCCAAGAGGTCTTTCAAATGTTCAATCAGCAGTTCAAGCTCCTGCAATTCCTTGCGGAGGTCTTCAATTTCGAGGCTGGTGAGGCGCTTGAGCTGCATATCAACGATTGCCTGCGCCTGTATGTCATCAAACGAGAACCGTTCCATCAGTGCGTTCTTGGCGCTTGCCGTATCGCGGGAGCCGCGGATAATCTTAATCACCTCATCGATGTTGTCGATGGCGACGATAAGAGCGCGTAAAATATGGGCGCGCTCTTCAGCCTTTTTCAGGTCGAAGCGGACGCGGCGGGTAACAACCTCCTGCCGGTGCGCAACAAAGTAGCCGACCAGTTGCTTGAGCGTCAGCGTTTGCGGCCGCCCATCCACCAATGCAAGGTTGATAACGCCGAAGGATGACTGCAGCGCCGTCTTGGAAAAGAGCTGATTCAGCACCACCTTTGCGATTGCTCCCCGTTTCAGCTCGATAACCAGCCGTAAGCCGGCGCGGTCTGAGGTTTCATCGTTGACTGCTGCAATCCCTTCTATCACTTTTTCACGGGCAAGGTCACCTATCTTAGCAACGAGCGCCGTGGTGTTTACCTGATAAGGCACTTCGGTAAAGATAATCGTTTCCTTGCCTTTTTTGTCAACTTCAATATTGAACCTGCCGCGGACTAAAATCTTCCCGCGTCCGGTTTTAAACGCCTGCCGGATGCCTTTTTTGCCGAAGATAATGCCGCCGGTCGGAAAGTCCGGCCCTTTGATGTATTTGGCAAGCTCATCAATGGTAATATCAGGATTGTCGATATAGGCGGATACCGCTTGAGCAATTTCGCGTAGGTTGTGCGGCGGCATATTGGTTGCCATACCGACGGCGATACCACTTGAACCATTCGCCAATAGGAACGGAAATTTGCCGGGCAGAACGGTCGGCTCCTGCGTAGAATCGTCAAAGTTCGGAATAAAATCAACGGTATCTTTTTTGATATCCTCTACCATCGACTCTGCAAGCCGTGCCATCTTTGCTTCCGTATAACGGTAGGCTGCAGGCGGGTCGCCGCCGATGGTGCCAAAGTTTCCTTGCGGATGGATTACCGGATACCGGAGTGAAAAATCCTGCCCCAAGCGGACAAGCGCATCATATACGGATGCATCGCCGTGCGGATGGTAACTTCCCAGTACATCACCGACAATCTTAGCGCATTTACGCGTCGGCCCCGAATAGCGCAAACTCTTCTCTTCCATTGAATAGAGGATTCTGCGGTGTACCGGCTTCAAGCCATCCCGCACATCAGGCAGGGCGCGGCTCACAATAACCGACATCGAATAGTCTATATATGCACGTTTTACTTCAGTTTCAATCGGAATGGGGATTAACACCCCACCTTCCGGCGTTTTTATCTCTTCCACGTTTTATGCTCCATTACACATCCAAATTCGCGTATACCGCATTTTCTTCGATAAACTTGCGGCGCGGCTCTACTTCTTCGCCCATCAGCGTGCTGAAAATCCGGTCAGCTTCTACTGCATCGGGCAGGGTTACCCGCATCATCTTACGGCGGGCGGGATCCATCGTTGTCTCCCAGAGCTGCGTGCCGTCCATTTCACCCAAACCCTTGTACCGCTGCACCGCAGGGCTGACGTTGCGTCCGATTTCATTCAAAATGCTGTCCCGCTCACTGTCGTCATACACGTACCATTCCTTTTTATTGTAGGAAATTTTATACAGCGGCGGCATCGCGAGATACACATAGCCGTGCTCAATCAGTTCCGGCATATAGCGGAAAAAGAAGGTAAGGAGAAGCGTGCGGATATGGGAACCGTCCACATCAGCATCAGCCATAATGATAATCTTATGATACCGGATTTTATCAAGGTTAAAGTCTTCGCCGATGCCGGTACCGAGCGTTGCGATAATCGGCTGGAGTTTCTCATTGCTCATCACCTTGTCGAGCCGGGTCTTTTCGACGTTCAGCATTTTTCCCCAGAGCGGCAAAATTGCCTGCGTTTTGCTGTCGCGCCCCTTCTTTGCGGAACCGCCTGCAGAATCACCTTCTACAATGTAGACTTCGCATTTTTCAGGGTC
>CAUVKE010000245.1:0-3191 GCA_963552415.1 uncultured Treponema sp. | reverse complement strand
CCGGCACCGACAAAGTTATATATAAAGATTGATCTACTTTAGAAATAGACGGTTCGCTGATATATTTTTCGCCTTTTAATGTATGCTGAAAATATTCGCGCTCACTCACATTAAAAATCCTGCCATCTTCAAGGCTTAAATTACCCTGCACATTAATATATGCAAGTAATTGTATCAATTCATTAAAGCCGGCTTCTTTGCTCAGTAATCGAGCTTTTTCCAAAACAGATGTTTGCTTATCATAAAGAAAGGGCATTCGGGCTATACCTTCCAAAAATTGAAACATTGTATTTATCCGCCCATCAAGAATTTCTGCGATGTCTGTTGCCTTATCGATTAGGTGAGTCTCGACCTTTTCGGTTACCGCTTTGCGTGCGGTTCTGATTGCTAAAACGCTGAGTATAAAACCGACCGTAAGAATAAGAAAGCCGAAGATAATCAGCAGCTTGTTGCGCATTGAAAAGCGTTTTTTCATTGTGTACCTCCATATCATATAATTAAGAATTCATAATTCATAATTATGTTGTATGTGTTGATTATCAAGTGGCATGGAGGACTTCTATTCTTATTTTTAATTATGAATTGCCAATTACCAATTAAATGGGGGGGGGGGGGGCAACACCACCCCCTTCCAAAACAAACCCCCTTTTCCTAAAAAAAATAACAAAAAAAACAATGATAGTCAACAGCCTCGACGAATGGAATTCATAATTCCCCATTGCCAATTCTTTGCCCTGCCCTTTTCTACTCTTTTACCGCTCCGGCGGCAAGGGACTTGAGCAAAAATTTCTGTCCTGCCATAAACAGCAGCGTAAAAGGCACTGCAACGAGCAGTGCTCCGGCGGCAAACATCGTAAAGTTGTCGTTTGCGCGGCCGTTAATCAGCTCGAAAAGACCGAGCGCCAAAGTCTTTTTATCGTCGCTGCGCAAAATAAGGCGCGGGAAGATAAAGTCCATCCACGGTGCGGTAAAGCTGGTAAGCGCAAGAAACATAATCATCGGCTTTACCATCGGCAGTACGATTTTCACGTATGTGGTAAATGAACCGGCGCCGTCGACATGGGCAGCTTCTTCAACGCTTTTCGGCACCGTATCAAAATAGCCTTTCATCAGCCATACGTTAAAGGGCACACTGCCCGCCGCATATACCAAAAGGAGTCCCCAATGGGTATTTAAGCCGTTTATCTTCCATAATAGCACATACGTTGCAACCATTCCGATAAAGCTTGGAAACATCTGCAGCACAATCATAGAAGCGAGCAGCGGCTTTCGCAGCGGAAACCTAAAACGGGAAAAGATATAGGCGGCAGTTACACAGACAGCCAAGGTCAAAAGAACATTGAACACCGCAATCTTGAGGGTATTGCCGTACCATTTAACGTAGTTGGTGCCGCGCACATCGGTTGTACCTTCGACGATTTTGTCCGCGGGTGTTAAAAGCCGTTTAAACTGATACACCGACGGTTCCTTGGGGATAGGAGAAATGCTTGTTGCCGCCAACGAATTGGTTTTGGTAAACGCTGCGCCGACGGTAAAAGCAACAGGATAGAGGACAAAGAGCACCGTCGAAATAAGGACGGTATACAGGATAATCAGCACCAGTATGGTACTCAGAGAATGCTTTTTCATTACAGTTCTCCTTCTTTAAACGCCTTGGTATGCGTAAAATTATAGACTGCGAACGGTACCAGCACGACAAACACAAGGATCGAAAGTACCGAGGCAAGGTTGTACAACGTCGGCGTATCATACGTGAGTTTATAAATCCACGAAATCAACAGGTCGGTTGCACCCGCCTTTGTCTGAATACTGTCGTCAAGATTCGGGCCGCCGGCAGTAAGGAAGAATACCGCACCGAAGTTGTTGATATTGGCGGCAAACTGCATAATGAGAATAGGCATTGTTTGGAACAGCACCAACGGAAGAGTGATGCGGAAGAATTGCTGCAATTTATTCGCACCGTCGATGGTTGCCGCCTCATAAATATCCGCAGGGATGGCCGTCATATTGCTGGTAATCAATATCATACTATACGGAAAGCCGATCCAAATATTGACCAACAGCATCGTAATCTTTGCCATAAACGGATCGGAAAGCCACTTAATCGGTTCACTCAAAAGACCGAACTGCATCAGCGAGCGGTTGATGGGGCCGAATGTTCCGTTTAAAAGGTTCGCCCAAATGAACAAGCTCAGCATAACCGGAATGGCATACGGCAGGATAAACACGGTTCGGAAGAATTTCGGCAGCTTGATGCGCTTATCGACAAGGATCACCGCGAATATCATACCGGTAAAATAACAGGTCGTGGTTGCAAAGAACGCCCAAATAACCGTCCACAGCGCGACGCGCCCGAAAGCGGAGAACCAACTGTTCGCCAGCTTGGAATTGAACATCGTAACAAAGTTTTCAAAACCGACCCAGTCAACCAGGTTATTCGGCGGGATATGCTTGGGCGATGAGTAATTCGTAAAGGCAACCAGCGCTGAAAAGATGAGCGGCAAAACAGTGAAAAACAAGATCAACAGGATCGCAGGGCTCAGTCCGAGATACGGAAACGCCGATTCGACAAACTTCTTGCGGGCTTCATCAGCGGACGGATAGCGCTGCTTTTCCACGATATAGGCCGCCGTTTTTTTGGCGGTGATCACATTCGCAACATACACGCAGATAAACACGACGAGCAGCAATACGGTGATAAGACCGCCGATCATCATAAAGATGGAATGATCCTTCATCTTGATAGGGACATTCGGTTTTTCATCTCCGAGTGTGATAAGGCCGATCAGACTCCGCACGATGGGGCCTTTTCCATTGAACTGCATAACCGTCTGATCAAAAAAGATCAAAAATAAGACCGCCAATTCCATCAAAGCGAAAAAGGCGCCGCGCACGTATTGCTTTAAATAGATAATCTGACCGAGTCCCATAAAACAGGACGATGCGGTTACCGTCTTTTTGATAATTGATTTGTCGATAACGGCAGCGCCTTGTAAGGTCGTTGTAGCCATTAAAACTCCTTTTTTTGCAATCGAATGCAAAAGCCGCTGCTGCTTTCGAGTACGCGAATACTTAAAAGCGACAGCGGATATTAAACCTGCTCGATAACTGCCGTTTTCGACCAGGTTTAGTTTTTTATTGTATCGACTCCATTGTAGCCGCAGCAGCATTCAGTTTTTCCGTAACATTGC
>CAUVKE010000244.1:0-3208 GCA_963552415.1 uncultured Treponema sp. | reverse complement strand
ATCATCAGAATTGTTGTCAGCGCATAGAGATTGTATGGAATAGCACGGATAAAAAATTCAAAGTCGCTGATGCCGAGTTTACCGAACCCGTCGGAATTTCTTACAATAGACATAACCGTAACAACCCAGCTGGAAACAGGCGCAAGAATACACACGGGGGCAGCCGTAGAATCCAAAATATATGCAAGCTTTGCACGAGGGACTTTATGTTGATCATTTATCGGCCGCATGACGGTTCCGACGGTTAAAGAGTTAAAATAGTCATCGATAAAAACAATTAAGCCGAATATAAATGTTGCAAACTGGGAAGCTGTTCCGTTTTTCAACTTTTTGGACATCCATAAGCCAAATGCTTGCGCCGCTCCTGTTTTTGATAGCATACCGACCAGTGCGCCGAGTAATCCACAGAATAGAAAAATACGGATATTCCAACCGTCTGCGAGAGAACCTGCCAGTAAATCCGTTAGTCGCATAAGCGCAGCCGCTGGATTCCCTCCGGCAACGATGATACAGCCGGATAATATCCCCAAAAAAAGCGAGACAATAACGTCTTTTGTAATGAAAGCAAGCGCAATAGTTAAAACGGGCGGTATGATGCCCCACATTCCAAAGTGATCCATAAAATATAGTGCTCCTCTTTTCAAGGTTTTGATAAGTTAAAGAAGGGCGTATTTTAGCATATATTTTACATCTGTGCAGTAGGGTGGGATGATTATGAGTTATAATTACTAACTAAATAAGTTGTATTTCTCTTGCAGATTGGCGCCGGTTGAATATACTAATATACAATGATTCATAATCCGGTATTTTTTCATGTTGATTTAGACGCTTTTTTTGCCTCTGTTGAGCAGCTTGATAACCCTGCTTATCGAGGTAAGCCGGTTATTGTCGGAGGACTCGGCAAGCGGGGGGTTGTTTCGACCGCTTCGTATGAAGCGCGGAAATTCGGCGTGCATTCTGCAATGCCGATCGGCCGTGCACGTGCTTTGTGTCCGCAGGGGATCTTTATAAAAACACGAATGCAGCGTTACTATGAAAAGTCGAAAGAGATTATGGGAATTTTTAAAAACTTCAGTCCCGATATACAGCAGCTCTCCGTCGACGAGGCTTTTTTGGATATGAGTGGTACGGAAAAAATATTCGGCAGTACCGAAGCGGCTGCCCGGCTTTTAAAAAATATCGTTTTTGAACAAACCGGTTTGCGGGTTTCCGTAGGGGCGGCTTCCAATAAGTATATTGCAAAGATTGCTTCGGGACAGTCGAAGCCGGACGGCTTACTGGTTGTTCCGCCGGGCAGGGAAGCAGCGTTTATGCAGTCGCTGCGTTTAAGCGATGTGTGGGGTATCGGCGGTAAAACACGTGCGCGGCTTGCAGAAGCGGGCTTAACAACTATTGCCGAAATCCTCAAGCAGCAAGAATCCGTTTTACAGTTGATTATCGGGAATGCCGCCGGTTCATTTTTGTATCGAGCTGTCCGTGGAGATATGGCGCGTATCTTTAATGAAGAGCGGAAAAGTCATTCGATCAGTACGGAACGCACGTTTGAAGCCGATTTACATGAAAAGGACGAAATTTCCGATGTGCTGTTCCAGCTGAGCGCCGAGCTGATGTGCCGCATTCTTGACGAACACATCCAAAGCCGCACCGTACATATTAAAATACGGTATGCGGATTTTACCACCATTTCGGCGCAGCAGAGCGGGGCATTGATTAACGATTCGACGGATTTGTATGAGCGGGCACGGCGGCTGTTTTTTTCTCGATTTGATACGGCTCTGTTCGTCCGGCTTATCGGGATTGGCGTAGATGTCGGCAGCGACAATAGTCAGCTTGAATTGTTTGCTTCCGAGAAAGCAGCTAAAAAACGTAAACTCGAAGAAGCGGTTTTGAATATTGCAAAGAAAAATAAAGATGTCAAAATCGTGCAAGCGAGGCTGCTCCCTCCGGTTGAGTAGTGGAGTATAATGAGTTTATGGCTTGCTTCCGTACTTCGGACTTGGCTCCACGGCAAGAGATTCGCTTCCGAGCAATACATCCATCTTAGCAAGTCCGTGCTTGCTTTTTTCAATCACATATTCACAAAGCTGAACTTTAAGAGACGCAGTTTTTATAATTGATTAACGGGACATCCGTTTTGCCGTGCCCAGCGGATAACTTCGTTCATGCGTTTTTGATAACCTTTCACGCCGGAACTTTGCAGCCATGCCAAATTATCTAAGTCTATTCTAAAAGATACCGGTTTTTTTAACGGCTTCCAATTTTTTAAGTGCCCTTCTGAAAAGTCCTTTTCCGTAAGTTCCGGAATATCCGTAAAATCGATATTTTTACGTAATTCTTCAATTCTTTTAGTTGTAAAACTGTTTGCACCATTGTTCATAGAATCTTTCCTCTTCTTTTGTCGAAGCGCGGGCGGATATAATCCTTATCCGTTCCCGCTCCGTATAACTGGAAACCACAACTGCAAATCCGTTGACTTTAGCAGTGCCGATATATCGTGTTTCATCTAAACTTGAATGAGCAAAATCTTCCTTTTCCCAAAAAAGAGGATCATCAAACATCGGCAGTATTTCTTCAAAAGAAATACCATGCTTTTTTATGTTCAACGTCTCTTTAGCTTTATCCCATTCAAAACGACCATGTATAACATTTTCACCCATTTGATTGCCTATAATTATTATACATTCTGTATATACAATTCGTCAATTATTAAATTTATACACGGGACATGATCAACTAAGCTTCATTACCAAAAAGCCGGCGTATTAGAGTTCCGCATAATACGCCGGTTCTTTCATCTCCGCCGGATACCGAAGCATTTTATCGACTAAAATAAAGGCTTGCGGCGTCAACGGCAAAATATAATTGAATTAAACTGCATAAATCCGCTTTATATATTGCCGATACTATGTTAAAATAGTACCAATGAGCAAGATAACATACCTATCCGTACAGGATGTAATGAAGCAATGTTTGGATTATTTCGGTATTATGTATTGAAAAACCGCCCCGGAAATGATCACCTAAGATTCATTACCAAAAGTCGGCGTATTAGCGTTCTTTTATCCGGCCGCTTCTTTCACACCCGCCAGATACCGAAGCATTTTATCTACTAGGATAAAAGCTTGCGGCGTCAGTGTTTCGAGGCTGTCCTGTGGGGTGTGCATCCGCTGCCATGTCTGCGGAATGACGGCGGCAAGCGGCGCATCAG
>CAUVKE010000243.1:0-3215 GCA_963552415.1 uncultured Treponema sp. | reverse complement strand
CCGACGGTACTTTTTCTCCGGCGGACTTGGCAGCGGAAGCGCATAAGGCAGGCCTTTCGCTGTTTGCCCTTACCGACCATGACACGGTAGCAGGCATTGCGGAAGCTCAGCAAGCGGGAAGCGCACTCGGTATCCGTGTTTTACCGGGAATAGAGATTAGTGTTGAATGGCAACCGGGGGAGCTGCATTTGCTCGGGCTTGGCATTGATATAAAAAATAAAACACTGTGCAGCCTTATGCAGTATGCGCAGGAAAAACGGCTGGAGAGGAACCGCAAAATCATCAAAAAATTCAATGGAGCAGGGATCGTAATCGACGAAAAAAAACTCGCCCAAGTTGCCGGTGGAGCGGTAATCGGGAGGCCTCATTTTGCAAAATATCTTGTACAAGAAAAGAAAGCAAAATCCATTCAAGACGCCTTTCTTAAATATTTAGCCAAAGGACGACCGTTTTATATTGAAAAGGAATGTTTACCGCTTACGGAAGCAATAGAAGCGATTAAGGCCGCTCGCGGCGTTCCCGTGTTGGCACATCCGATGTCGCTCTATCTTTCATGGGGGAAACTGCCCGAAACGATTGCCCAATTCAAGGCGCAGGGCTTAGTAGGCCTCGAAGCATGGCATTCGGGAGCGCGTTACGGCGAATGTGTCCGGCTGCAAGCGCTGGCGGAAGAGCTTAATTTGATTGTTACCGCCGGCAGCGATTTTCACGGTACAAATCGTAAGGATGTGTATTTAGGCAAAACCGCAGCCCACCTTCCGATTGAAGACCGTTTTTTTACCGATAACCTACTCCCCGCGCTTGCAGCGGTAAATGCCGAGTACCGGTGATACTGCTAATCAGCGGTATCACCGAATAGCATAAAAATCCTTTTTTGGGGCAATACCTCTTGCTATGTATACTTACGGTCGGTAAGGGGAGCGTACCGGCTTACTAGCATCACGAATTGTCCACTCTTCAAGTGCATCGTCCGAAAGGCGCGGCATAAAACGCTTTTGTTTCACGGTTTTCATGGAAGAGCCTGCACCGACGGATTTGTTCCACCAGTCATACAGATGCACATTCGTTTTTACCCCTAAAAAATCATAGTCTTTTTCAAGGGATATAAAGCCGATGGGGTCATACTCATAAAATTTTAACTTGGCATCAGCCGTATTCGGGTGTGTTTCATACGGAAGCCAATTTTGCGGAACATAATTGTTCCCGATTATCTTTTTATAATCACTTGGCATTCCATACGTGTAAAGCAGCTTCGTATTGGTATCCACTGCCCACATCAAATTATTCAGGTAGTTTTCAAAATATCCGTCCTTGGCCGCATACGCGGTAAATTTAAAAAAGATAAAGCGTTTGAGCATCTCCGCTTCGGCAGGGTCATCATACAAAGGTAACTCAAAGGGGTGAACGCCCTCTATGCGATAATAGGTTACGTCGTTTAGCTTATTGGTAACACTGAAAAAAACAGCAGTACCGGGAACTTCTTCTTCATGATAGCGATATGTTTTACCCTTCCGCCCCCAACCGTTATCAGGGGTGCAGGATTCCCACCTAAAATCGGAATTAAAAAGCACTTCAACGGCAGGGGCTGAACCCTTTGAAGGGTCGGTAATTTTTGCCATGTGGATAAAGAATTTGCCTAGCTGAGCTTTTTCATATATGCAATCGGGATTATTGGGGTCGGGCAGAGCCGTATTTTCCGTTTGCGCAAAAAGCAAGGGAGTAAAAAGTATAAGGCAAAAAAAGAAAATGATAGTTTTTAGTTTCATTCGCTATGTCCTATTATATGATGAGCCGATATCGAGTTCTTTCCGATATTTTGCGACGGTGCGGCGGGCAATGGGAATACCGTATTTTGCCTGCAATAAGGTGGAAATTTTTTGATCTGACAACTTCGACCCTTTTGCAGCGTATTCGGCAAGTAACTCTTTAATGCATTCTTTTACACCTTCCCGCGTCGCGGAAGTACCGAACGATGCGGAAACGTCGAGTTGCGAAGAAGATTGGGGCTGTGGGGACGGCTTTACTGCTACGAAATTGGTAAAGAAGTATTGTATTTCAAAGGTACCCCATTGGCATTGCACATATTTTCCGGCAACCGTCCTCGATACGGTAGATTCATGGATGTCCAATTCTCTTGCTATCTGCTGTTGAGTAAGCGGTACCAATCGGCGTCTATCGCCGGTTAAAAAGAACGCTTCTTGTGCCGAAACGATTTTGCGCAACACCTCTACAATCGTTTTCTCCCGCTGGTTCAAACTCCCGATAAAAGCCTTTGCCTTTTGCATTTGCTCTTTTATATAGGTCTTAGCCGCGGTATCTTTCGTGCGGCTTATTAAGTCCTGAAATTCGGGCGAGACGGTAAGGAGCGGCACTTCAAAATTATTTATTCTTACGGTAAATTCCTGATCGCTCCGTTCGATAAAGGCTGTGGGAATAATATATTCATCCGGTGTTACATCCGCCGTCAGTGCCCTTCCCGGAAAAGGATTTAACGAAGCAATCAATGCAAGAATATCCTCTGCATTTTCTTGGGTCAATTTATAAGAGATTGTTGGATCCTCATTGACGGCGCGAACAAGGGAGTATGGGCGGGCTTTTTCCAAATAGGCAAAATGATGCGCTAAGATATCGATAGTATAGGCATAAACGGGATCGGTTTCTATCTTGTCATAAAATAATATCTTTGCTTGCACCAAAAGTGATTGCTTAAAATCCTGTGTTGCGCACCCGATAGGATCAAGCCGGCGGACAACTGATAGTGCGTGCGATATTTTATGCTGAATAAAAGACCGTTCTTTCTCATGTTTTTTTTGGGAAAGTTCTGTTTTAAAAAGTTCGTTTAACGGAACGAAATGGAAGCCGTCATTCGTTAAATTCTCAATAATCCGTTCGGCAAAAGCGGCGGTAAGCGGCTCGATCTTGAGAACAAACAGTTGTTCCAAAAGATGGCTTTGCAAGCTCTGCTGCTGAGGAGCCGGAATGCTCTCCAAAAAGGTCTGGAATGCATCACTTGTTTCTACAGAAAATGCTGATGATGTTCGGTCATTGGGGTAGTATGGCTCTTTCCGTTCGATTGATTTTGTCTGACCGATTGGCGGTAGGGAGGTTTGTTGTGTCCCCCGGACAAGCTCCAAGGCAGGATTTTCGGTAAGTTCTTCCGCAATCCGTTCACGGAGTTCGGCAGCCGGCATTGCCAATATATCGAGTGATTGGAT
>CAUVKE010000242.1:0-3241 GCA_963552415.1 uncultured Treponema sp. | reverse complement strand
AAACCCGCAATCCTTTGAGCGTTTTTTGCAGACAAAGATCGCCGCTCTTGGAACGGCTGCCTGTCCGCCGTACACGATTGCCGTTGTTATCGGCGGGTTGAGCCCCGAACAAAACTTACAAACGCTTAAACTGGCAACGACCGGCTATTGGGATGCGGTAGAGGCGCTAAATGAAGCCGACGGCGCTGTTCGTTGGACGGATACGGTCGGTGGTGTGCGTCCGTTGCGGTGTAAGGACTGGGAAGATCGGGTATTGCGCATTGCAGCGGAAACGGGTTTAGGCGCTCAGTTCGGCGGCTCTCACCTCGCGGCGCACGCCCGAGTATTCCGGTTACCGCGGCACGGGGCAAGCTGCTTTGCTTCCATAGGCGTATCCTGCAATGCGCACCGAAATCTCGTCGGTTATATCAACCGCGAAGGCGCTTTCTTACAAAAAAACATTTCCGATCCCCGGCCGTTCTTTGAAAAAGCAACGGCATATACAGCCGGCCGCGGTGCACATTGCGGGGAGCCTGTCAAGGTTGACCTCAGCTCCATCGAGGCCGCTCGTGCCAAGTTGTCCGGCTATCCGGTAGGGCAGGCATTCCTCTTTTCGGGTGAGATTTTAGTTGCACGCGATGCGGCCCATGCCCGATGGAAGGCGTTGTTGGAAAGCGGTAAGCCGCTGCCCGATTATACGCTGCACTATCCGATTCTCTATGCCGGACCGGCGGAAACACCGAAAGGCGCCGTTATCGGCAGCTTCGGGCCTACGACGGCGAACCGCATGGATCCCTATGCCGACGATTTAATGACTAGAGGCGCTGCACTCATCACTATCGCGAAGGGGAACCGCTCTGAATTGTGGCGCACCGCGTGTAAAAAATACGGCGCCTTTTATCTCGGTGCCATCGGCGGCGCTGCGGCATTGATTGCGGAAAAGCATATTACCGCACGTAAAGTCCTCGACTATCCCGATTTGGGCATGGAAGCCGTACAACTGATTTCGGTCAAAGACTTGCCGGTGTTCTTGATTACGGATGATAAGGGGAACGATTTTTACGCAGGCCTATAAAGAAGCGGCTTATCCGATAAGGACGAGCCATTTTGTAGGAATATTGAGAACCTCTAAAAATTCAAGGTTGTTAGAGGTTCCCATATAACGCACCACCGGCATTATTTCGATCGGCATCGGGAGCGCACTTTACAATGGATACACAAAACACGGAACTTTTACAAGCGGGATTAGCCGCATTACATATTGAAGACCGGCAAGCCAAACTAGCAGATATGCTAACGCGATACATTCGCGAACTTGAAACGTTTAATGCCGCATTCAATCTGATAAAGGTGCAAAATACTCAAGAGCTGATTATCAAACATATCCTCGACAGCCTTGCGCCGTGGGAAGTGTTGGCACAATGGGTAGACTCGCATCATATCGGAGACCGCTGCACAATTGCGGATATCGGATCGGGGGCGGGGCTACCGGGTATTCCGCTTGCGTGTCTGTTTTCACTTAAAGATCCGAGCATTAAATTTACGCTGATAGAGCGGATGCACAAACGATGTGCTGTTTTAGAAAACGTACAAGCCATGCTGGGGCTGACCAATACCACCGTACTGGAGTCCGAGGCAGAGAAAGCTCCTGCCGATTATTTCGATATTGCCGTATTCCGTGCATTTCGCCCGCTTGATCGCGCAATGCTTACTACCCTGCAAAAACGAATCCGCAGCACCGGTATCTTAGCAGCCTATAAGGGAAAACTCACTGCAATTGAAGAAGAGATGCAAGCTCTGGGAACTCATAAACCGGACTATCAGGTGATACCGGTACAAACACCCTTTTATGACGCGGAACGGAATCTCGTTATCATCCCTAAGGAGAAACTTTAGAACGCCTCTTAAAACACGATCTATTTTTAACGGCTTCTGTAAACTGATTAATAGATCAGTTCTCCCGAATAATACCGGCGTTCCTTATCCTCTTCCGTAATACACAGCGCCCCGTCCGGAGCAATACCGGTAAGAATACCTTCGATAGTATCGTTCTCCTGTTGACCGCGCATAAAACGAACCATAGAGCCTCGCTTCCAAAGCCGGCGGCTGATTTCTTCGTTCCAATCGCGGCGGTTGAGGCATTCCTGTATGTGAGTGAGCAGCGCGGGAACAAATACCTCAAAAGAGGGGCACTTATCGGCGCCGATGATCAAGGCAAGAGAGGTAGCCGTGTGTTCTATGCTCCGTAAAAAAGCCGTTTGAAGCAGGTTAATACCGACACCGGCAAGGACGCAGCCGCCCGCGCCTTCGCACAGGATGCCGGCAGCTTTTTTCCCATTGATAAAGATATCATTCGGCCACTTAACTGCGGTCCGTACGCCGGAAGGCAAAAACGAATCGAGCGTTACACTGACAGCCAGCCCTATCCGCAGCGTAAAATCGGTGGATGCAGGCTGCCTCAAAATAAGGGTACCGAGCAGGTTTTCTCCTGCAGGGGAAAGCCATTGCCGTCCGGACATACGGCCTCGTCCATCCGTTTGATACCCTGCATAGATGAATGTTCCGTCCGGGCAACCGTCTGCAAGGCATTCGCGGGCAGCCTGTAATGTAGAATCGGTACGTGCGTAATAATACACAGGCGCATTAAAAGGGTTCGTGATTGAGGTTGTTTCTCGTTTTTGTTGCGGTATCAAAATAAACTCCGTGAATAATCTTTCTCTTTTTGCTCCGCTTTGGGGGCTAACAAACTGGCAGCATCCGTTTCCGCACGGATTTTTTCCACCAGTTCGGGATTGTTCTTTAAAAATCTATTCAAAATCTTTTCAAAAAGCTCCATGCAAACGCGGGCATCGTCTTCGGCTCGGTGAGCTTCCAACGCCGTAATGCCGAGCTGTACGGCAAGATCCTGCAGCGCATAGCTGGAAAGGCCGGGTAAAACTTCCTTTGCAAATATCCGCGTATCAACGGCTTTATTGGTTAAAGGAGGCTTTCCGGCACGCTTTAACTCCGCATTAACATAGTTTATATCAAACGGAGCATTGTGCGCAACTAGAACACCGGTACCGATAAAATCAAAAAAGTCGGGAAAAACGGCAGCGATCAACGGTTTATCCTTCAGCATCGCATCGGTGATTCCGTTTACCTTGCCCGCCTCCTCCGGCATCGGCATTTCAGGATTTATCAGCACATTGTATCGAGCAATAATACCGCGCCGATCGAACTTTACCGCGCCGATCTCTACAATCCTCCCTGTAGCGGGATC
>CAUVKE010000241.1:0-3250 GCA_963552415.1 uncultured Treponema sp. | reverse complement strand
ATACAGGATGCCGTCCCGTTCGTTCCAGTTGAGCGTTTTACCGACCGCCGCCGACAGCATCGTATGTTCTATCATCAGATACTGAACAAGCGCTTCTTTGAGTTCACCGATGCTTTGCACACGAGGAGATACCGCTGCCGACGACTCAGACTGACGTCCTGCTACCGGCGGACGCTGAACCTGCGGCGTCCCCTGCGGTACCGGAATATCCCGCGACAGCGGCGCTGTTCCGGCTGCAGGGCGCTGTACCGCCTGTTGCTGCTGCACCGCTCCGGTCATTGGGCGTTGATTATACTCTGCCGGAGCATTGACTGGCATACCTATCGACGGCGTACCAGCTATCCCGACCAGCGCATTAGCAGGTATTCCGGTGGGTGCGGCATTTCCGTAGGTACCGGCAGCCCTCAGTGAAGAGAAGCCGCCGGTCTTAAAAAAGGGGAGTCAGCCCCGCCTTTTTGAGACATACCGCCGCTGTTGGGCAGCGCTCTGTTTGCCGTGTACGCCGTTGCAGGCACTCCCGCGAGCAGCGCTTGAGCCGCATCAAAAGCCTCTTTCAGCTCCTTGGGCGAAACATAGTCGGACAGCCATGCGAGGCGGGAAACCGTCAATTCCAGTTCATAACGCGGATTGAGCGAAAACCGAAGATCTCTGAAAAGCTGCAAAAAAAGATACAGCGCACGCTCCAGCTGCTGCACATTCCAGCCTGTCAGTATCTCCTGAGGGAACCGGTCCGCGCGCTGCCCGATCAAAGCCTCTTTTGTAATGCCTTGCCGTATCAATAGAAGACTGCGGAGATAGTTAGTGCAGTCTACGGTAAATTGTTCGGTAGATACGCCGTTTTGCAGAATAGTATCAAGAGCAAGCAGCGCGGCGGCGTCTTTTTTAACACAGGCAGTTAATAGCGCCCCGATCGAGTCGGTACCGGTTAAACCGAGTGTGCTTTGTATTTTTTCAAAGGTAATGTGCCCATCTGAAAAGGCCGCCACCTGATCGAACAGCGTGTAACAGTCGCGCACGCTTCCGGTAGCCTCA
Source organism: uncultured Treponema sp. (assembly GCA_963552415.1). Classification (GTDB taxonomy): domain Bacteria; phylum Spirochaetota; class Spirochaetia; order Treponematales; family Treponemataceae; genus Treponema. Next base: position 2,218 of record CAUVKE010000241.1, on the reverse strand, counting down.
CGCGCAATCCAGTACAGCGCCTCGTCATCAGCTTCAATATGCAGCTCCGCTGCCGCCTCCGCTAAAGCCTGTTTAAGCACTTCAACATCGACTAATTTAAAGTTAAAGTGCTGGCAGCGGCTTTTGATGGTTGCCGGAACCTTGTGCAGTTCGGTCGTCGCAAAAATAAAGATAACATAAGGCGGCGGCTCTTCAATCGTTTTCAGCAACGCATTGAAAGCGCTCGTAGAAAGCATGTGAACTTCGTCGATAATGTAGATCTTGTACCGGCTGGTATTAGGCGGAAAGAGGATTTCATCCTTGATTTGCCGCACATCATTGACGCTTGTATTCGAGGCGCCGTCTATTTCGATAACATCGATACTTGAACCCGCCGTAATTTCACGGCACGAGGTACACACTCCGCAGGGAGTAGCGACCGTTCCCGTTTCACAGTTGAGTGCCTTGGCTAAAATACGCGCCGAACTGGTTTTACCGCATCCGCGCGGCCCCGAAAAAAGATACGCATGGGCTATTTTCCCCGCTTCAATAGATTTTTGCAGCGTTGCCGCAACGAAATCCTGCCCTAATAAGTCTTCAAACCGCTGAGGCCTGCGCCGTGTCGCAGTTACTTGGTACTCCATCCGCGCATAGTATCATAAATTGAGCTTTGGATAAAGGGTATTGATGGAGTATTGCGAAGAGTTTCTAAAGGGACATAACACATCAAGCAAATAGCAGAAGCGTTGACCAACAAACCTACCTTATACACTGATCAACAGGCTATTGCCAAAATCGATCGCTCTATGCATCAACTTCCGCAAGGAGATTTTTCATAATAAAGGCTTTGCGTTCGGGGGTGTTTTTTCCCATATAAAACTCAAGCACGCCTGGGATCTTTTTCACGGTCTGAATGCTGACCGGTAACAGGCGGATATCCTTTCCGATAAACTGACCGAATTCGCTCGGGCTTATTTCTCCCAATCCCTTAAAACGGGTAACCTCCGCCGCTGTGCCGAGCCGCTTCATTTCGACATCCCGTTCTTTTTCCGAATAACAATAGCAGGTTTCTTTTTTGGTGCGCACCCGGAAAAGCGGCGTTTCCAAAATAAAAATCCGCCCGCTCAGCACCAGCTCTTCAAAATAGGTGAGGAAAAAGGTGAGCAAAAGATTTCTGATATGAAAGCCGTCGTTATCGGCATCGGTTGCGATGATGATCTTATTATAGCGGAGGCTTTCAAGACTGTTTTCGATACCGAGCGCCATCATCATATTGTAGAGCTCCGCATTTTTGTAAATGGCGGCGCGTTTTTTGCCGTGCATATTTTCGGGCTTACCGCGCAGCGAAAAAAGCGCTTGCGTAAGGACGTCGCGGCTCGAAACCATTGAACCCGAAGCCGAGTCTCCCTCAGTGATAAAAATCATCGACTCATTGCCGTACTGCTTATCCCCAAGATGAAACTTGCAGTCTTTCAGTTTCGGTATTTTCATTGCAATTTTTTTTGCAGCGGCTTTCGCTTCTTTTTTAACGCTGTTCAGCTCTGTCCGCAGCCGCTCGTTTGCGAGGATTTTTTCTTCCAGCTTCCGCGCGGCTTCGGCATTTTTTTGCAGCCATTCAACCACAGCGGCCTTGGTGCCGTTGACAATCCACGGCCGCACCTCGGTATTACCGAGCTTATTTTTCGTTTGACTTTCGAACACGGGCGCTTGCACTTTGACCGCCACCGCCGCGCAAGTACCTTCGCGAACATCCTCGCTCTTGTAGTTTTTGCGGTAGTATTCGTTAATGCCTTTCAGCAAGCCTTCTTTAAAGGCGGAAAGATGCGTGCCGCCATCCGAGGTATACTGTCCGTTGACAAACGAAAAATAGGTTTCGCCGTAGTTGTTGGTGTGGGTAAAGGCGAATTCGAGCTTTGCTTCCTTAAAGTGAGCAATCGTATAGAGCGTTTCTTCGCCGATTTCCGCATTGAGCAGATCGAGTAAGCCGTTTTCCGATATATATGAAGCGCCGTTAAAGGTGAGCGTAAGGCCGGCGTTCAGATAGGCGTAGTTCCACATCCGTTTTTCGATAAAGTCGAGGTTGAATGTATAGTCGCCGAATATTTCCCTGTCGGGAATAAACTCCACAAGCGTACCGTTCTTAATACCTTTTTTGGCATCTCCTTGTTTTTCGTGCTTGAGCACACCCCGCTCAAACACCGCTTCGGCATACTTCCCGTCGCGGACGGAAACCACCCGG
>CAUVKE010000240.1:0-3250 GCA_963552415.1 uncultured Treponema sp. | reverse complement strand
ATAAAATATTCCCTTGCAGGAGGAAGAGTAAGGACTTTGATGTTTTGTTCAACTGTTGCATTTTAAGGAAGGTATAACTTCTCGGCAACCAAATAGGGTTGCCGAAGTTAACCGTCGAGTTTGCTTACGCAAACATCGCAGATTGTATGTACGCTATCGCGTACTAATTGAACAACTTCCAAAGTTCACACTTTGTTCAGTTGTTCAATTTTAAGGAAGGTTTATTTTCAGCCGCTGAAATAGCGCGGCTGAAAAACACGTCAAGTTTACACAAAGCAAAGTTGCGGATTATATGTGCGCTACCGCGCATAAATTCAACAGTCTCCAAAATTAATATTTTGTTCGGCTGTTGAATTTTAAGGAACGATTCTAGATGCCGGTGTTCCGATACAATCCGCGAGCACAATTTCAACATCATTTTTTTGAAGAGAAATGAGTAAATCGCCTGTCGGCTGTTTATCGGTTATTAGCGCATCAAAATTACTGAAAGAGCTATAGGTTACCATCGATGTTTGATTAAATTTACTGCTGTCTAACAAAAGATATACTTCCTGTGAACGGGCAATAGCAAGCTTTTTCACTACCGATTCCGTCGGAACCGTATTACTGACTTCCGCATGAGCGCTAATACCGGTTGCCGCCATGAAAGCCTTGGAAATATTATAACTTTTCAAAACCTCAAGCGTGTGCGGACCGGTAAAGGAAAGCGTGCTTCTGTCCAGTTCTCCGGAGAGACTAAATACTTGTAAACCGGTATACGGCACTGCCTGAATGAGAAATTCAAGATTATTGGTAAGCACCGTAACCTGTTTGTTTTGCAGCCCTTCTATCATATGACAGGTCGTAGTGCCTGAATCGATAAAAATGATATCTCCATCTTTCACATAATCGCAGGCAGCTCGCGCAATCCGTTTTTTCAGAGCAAGATTTTGAACCGTGCGATCGCCGAAAGAAGGGAGCGTTATTCCCTCTTTTGCAACACGTACCCCGCCGTATGTTTTTTCAATTTTTTTCCCTTTAACGATTTCATCAATATCCCGCCGGATAGTGTTTTTTGATACTTTAAAGGCGTCACAAAGTTGGTCAAGGGTTACCGCTTGATAATGATAAACAAAATCTTCAATTTTCTCCAGTCGCTGTGTTCTCATAGTATGAATAATTTAATACCCAATACTACCGAATTGGTCAACTATCCAGCGGTGTTCGGGCGCATCGCAGCGGCTTGTCCACGGGTTTCCGTCAAGATGCCGAATCATCCAGACATAGGCCATACGGTAGGCAGGAGCAGCGACCTGCGGATGGGTTAATCCGCCCGGGATAGCAGCAAAGCTTTCATGTTTGATTTTGAACACCTCATCCCCGATAAAACACGCGCCAAATCCTTGCGGTTTATCAAATCGATAGTAGTATACTTCGGGCTGTTCATGGGTATGCGGAATAAAGCTTGACCACAGTCCCGCATGGTTAAAGATTTCTCCGATAACCATGTTGGAATACGGAGCCGTACTGTAATCAAAGATGGTGGTAACCTCCCGTACTGCCGTATTGCCGGGTATATTGGTACCGAAGGTGTTGATTTTTATCGTATCAGGGGTATAGAACACAGGGGTAAAGCTGCGGGCATTTTCCGTTTGCTGTACCAGTACGAGCGAGGGCTGCTCCGCTGTAACGGTTACCGCAGTATTTTTGGGAATATGCAGGCAATAACCGGTATTGTCCCAAGTAGTAGGGCGTACGGCGGTTTCGGTTTTATCGTCCCATGCAAAGCGTACCGTTCCTTCAAGGAGCAGCAAAGCAGTTTCCTGCGCCGCATCCTGTAAAGAAAACGCTTGTCCCGCCGTAAGCCGATGGACGGAAATATTCATCAGCATATTCGCATAAAGGCCGTTTGTTTCCGTGAGTGTTTGTACACCATCTTCGTTAAACGTAGGATAGCCGAACAGTGATTTTCGCTCATAATTCATAACCTTTATCCCTCCCGCGCAACCATCTCGCCGTATTGCGCTTTACACTCTTTGATAAACTGCTTCACCTTGTCTTCAGACGGCATATCGGCGGAACAGCCGTGGCTTGCCACCAAAAGCGAAGCCGAAGCGCTGCCGAATTCAAGACATTCAATCATATCCCAGCCGTTAAAGATACCGAATAAAAACGCCGAAGCATAGCCGTCGCCGCCGCCGAACGATTTAAGCGCCTTTACCGGAAAGGGTTTAATCGAAAAGTCTTTTCCATCCTGCGTATACGCCGTTGAGCCTTTTTTCCCGTGCTTAATAACAACGATTTTTGCTTTTTGCGAATGCCAATAGGCTGCCGTCTCTGCATCATTTTTACCCGGCCCTATCAGCCGTTCGGTTAAATCGTACTCCTCACGGGAACCGAGTATGATGGCGCTTTCATGCGCTACAATCGAATAATACAGCGCGATTTCATCCTCGCTTTTCCAGTTATAGGGACGGTAGTCAATGTCGAAAATAATCGGCGTTTTGGTTTTCTTTGCAAGCGCAACCGCTTTCAGCATCGCTTCGCGGGAAGGGCTTTGCGCCAATGCGGTACCGGAAATAAGCACTGCCTTTGCCGATTGAATATAATCCTCGTGAATATGCTCCGTAGAAAGCGATAAGTCCGCCGCTTGATTGCGGTACATCAGAATGCTGCTTTCGTGTTCATTGAGAATTTCCGTAAAGGTAAGGCCGAGTTTTTCCCCGTGCGTTGTCCGCACCATTTGGGAGGTATCAACCCCTTCTTTTTGAAAAGTGTCGGTAATAAAGGTGCCGAACTGATCATCGGAAACGGCGCCTACAAAGCCTGCTTTTTTCCCGAGGCGGGCAAGCCCGACTGCAATATTTGCAGGAGAGCCGCCGAGGTATTTTTTGAACGAAACGCAATCCTGCAGCGGATGAAAATAATCAATAGGGTTTAAATCGACGGTCGCCCGTCCGAACAGCACAAGATCCAGCGGCCGAGACCGATCAAAATCAATATACATCAATTTTTCTCCTCATTATTAAAAACCGCAATGTGGCGGAGGACATTTTCGTATACGCCTTGCACGGCGGCTTCATGTATGCCGAAAAATACGGGCGTATCATGCTGAGCGCAATAAGCGCGTATACTATCCGCAACTGCGTCAAAGGTGGCTGTTGCAATGTTAATCTTTCGTATACCGCAGTCTATGCACCGCCTGAAATCTTCATCGCTGATGCCGGTACCGCCGTGCAAAACCAGCGGCGCAGGTGTCAGCGTATGTATG
>CAUVKE010000239.1:0-3267 GCA_963552415.1 uncultured Treponema sp. | reverse complement strand
ATGCGCTGATGTGAATAGCCGCGATGTCTCGCCGCGGCGTCATTACGCTGCGGACAGAAAAGTCGCCGTAGCGGAGAATGTTCGTCAGCACGGTGCGTTCATCGCTGCCGATAAAGCCGCTTTCTTCCCGCGCCTGAAAAAACTCGCGTAAATCGGCCTCGGTAACGGTTGCGGTATTTTGCGCTTCACGGATGCCGCAAAGCCGCAGTAGTACACCGGTAATCGCCGAAAAAAGCGTAACAACCGGTGAAAAAATCGCCATCAATAATAGAATGAATCGGGCAAAGGCAAGGCTCAAGGCATCGGGGTACACCAATGCAATCGACTTAGGCAAAATTTCGCCGAAGATCAGCAACAGCACCGTACCTGCGGCGACCGCAATACCCAGTCCGGAATCCCCGAATATCCGCAGCGCGGCAGCAGTCAGCACTACGGAAATAGCGATGTTGACAATACTATTCCCTATCAAAATCGTCGATAAAAATTTTTGTTTGTTTTGTAGAATTTTTTCCGCCCGTGCCGCCGCACGGTTATTCCGCTCGCGCAAAAACCGCAGCTTGAGCTTATTCAAAGACAAGAACGCCGTTTCCGCCGACGAGAAAAACATCGACAGCAAAAACAGCGCCAATAAACTGATGAGCAGTAAGACTATATGCGGGGGTTCTCCGGTATCCATATTCGATGGAATATTTTACCATGAAAGATAAATACGCTCAATAAGCTGGATATGCTTTCATAAAAGGGCTATCATAATCAGATGAAATTCACGTTTCGGATAGAAACAAAAACGCGACTCGACATTTTTCTACGTTCGGAACTTGTTCAGGCCGTGTCCGTTCCGGTTGAAAACGCCTCTATTGCGCCCCTATCAAATTCAAAAATACGGCGAATGATTGTCGCGGGCGCTGTCAGCGTTGACGGACTACAGATTCGCCGCCCTTCATATGAGCTTTTGCAAGGGCAGATTGTCTGCGCCGAATTCGATGAAGAAAAATTCTTCTTTGAAAAGCAGGCGGATGATATTACGTTTGAATTGACTGCTGCTGATGTGCTTTATGAAGACAGCAATTTGATTGCCGTGAACAAGCCGGTATTTTTTCCGACGGAAGAAACGATTGTCGGCGGCGAAAAGCGGGACTGTCTGCACGCGGCGGTTGTACGCTACTTATGGACAAAAGCCGCGCTCCGAAATCCTCCTTACGCAGGGATCATGCACCGCCTTGACCGCGAAACCAGCGGCGTTATTATGTTTACAAAAAACCGCGCTGTAAATGCTGCCGTTCACGAAATATTTGAAAAACACACCGCACAAAAAATCTACCGCGCCGTATGTGCCGTTGCAGGAAACAAGGGAAATACGCAGCGATACCGTAATTTGGAGAAAGGCTCCGAGTTTTTTGTAGAAAATAATATCGGGCGCATAAGCCCTAAAAGCACACGGGCAAAGTGGGGTGAGCTGAGTACGGCGCACGGCGGATTGTATGCGCGCACGGATTTTACGGTTTTGGAATGCTGCATGATCGGCGGTATTCCTGCCGTCAAGATTGAAGCGCGTCCGCTTACGGGACGCACACACCAGATCCGCGTTCACCTTGCGTCGGTCGGTTTGCCGATTTTAGGCGACACGCTTTACGGCGCACCGGAATACAAGCGCACAATGCTCCATGCACAAAGCTTGACATTCCCGCATCCCATTAGCAAAAACACAATGGCGGTGAGCGCACCGCTGCCGGATGGTTTCTAGCGGCAGCCGGTCTACTCAAAAAGGCTGCCGGTCTGCGCCGCTGACGCCGGAATTTTTAGTCCGAGATGGGCGTATGCTTTTTCCGTAACCATACGCCCGCGCGGGGTACGCTGCAGTAATCCCGTTTGAATAAGGTAGGGTTCGTAGTAGTCTTCAAGTGTATCCTGCGACTCCCCGATTGAAATCGCAAGGGTTTCCGCACCGACCGGCCCACCTCCGTAGTTTTCGATGATAGAGCGGAGTATCTGCCGGTCATAGTTTTCCAAACCGAGCCGGTCAATGTGCAGTTTTTCCAAGCCCTGCGCAACGGTTGTTTCGCGGATAGTATCGCTGCCTTCAATGAACGCAAAATCCCGCATACGCCTCAGCAGCCGATTGGCAACGCGCGGCGTTCCGCGGGAACAGCGGGCAAGTGCAACGGCCGCTTTTTTCCCGATATTGATTTGAAGGATATCGGCGGAACGCATAATAATGGAAGCAAGCTCTTCGTCGCTGTAAAATTCAAAACGCTGCACAATGCCGAATCGACTGATAAGCGGACTGGAAACCATACCGGCGCGGGTTGTCGCACCGATTAGCGTAAACGGCGGCAGCGGGATACGGACAGTCCGTGCCCCCGGCCCCTGCCCGATAATCCAGTCAAGCTCATAATCTTCCATAGCAATATAGAGCATTTCTTCGATAGCAGGCTTTAACCGATGGATTTCGTCGATAAAGAATACGCTCCGTTCGGACAGCGTTGTCAAAATACCGGCCAAGTCCTTAGGCTTATCGAGAGCGGGGGCGCCGGTGATCTTGCATTCAACGCCAAGCTCCTGTGCGGTAATTTGCGCAAGGGTAGTTTTTCCCAGCCCGGGAGGCCCAATCAAAAAAAGATGATCAAGGCTCTCTCCCCTACTCCGCGCCGCTTGAATAAAAACCGACAGGTTTTCTTTGATATTTTCCTGACCCTGAAAATCCTTCAAAAGCTGCGGACGCAGCGCGCGGTCTTTTTCATCTCCCGCGTGTCTTTCACCGCGCACAATGCCGAATTCATCTATTTCATTATCCTGATATGTTTCGCCGTTCATCTGCATTTTTTAAAGGTACTTATCGAGCAATCATAGCCGGTGTTGCAAATACATCCACCGTTCCGCTGCCCATCGCAGTTGCAAGCATTTCCTTTGTAACGACAAAGCTGGCATCACCCTTAATTCCTACTTCCATCACGGCCTCCAACACATCAGAGCAACCGTATCAAAAAAGTATCTGATGCAGTTGCGCTTTTCTGAAATAAACCGGTCGAAATTATACCGTGAGCACGATACGATAGTCAATGAAGGGGGAGGATAATTCATAATTCATAATTCATAATTCATAATTCATAATTCATAATTCATAATTATTCTATCGCTTCTACTTCCGCTTGAGAGAGGCCGGTGATTTTTGTAATTAAATTCAACGAAAGCTTTTCCTCTTTCATCAATTTTGCCGTTTCGAGCTTTGCTTGGTGGGAACCTTCGGCTTTGCCTTCAATAAGACCA
>CAUVKE010000238.1:0-3279 GCA_963552415.1 uncultured Treponema sp. | reverse complement strand
CTGCCTTCGCTCTTTTTGTCGGTAGCGACCGGCTTGCTTGTTACCCGCATGATCGACGAGGGGTCATTCGGGCAGGACATCAAAAAGCAGTTTTCTCAAATCGGTTGGATTTACTTTGTTGCGGCAGGTACATTGGCTGTTATGGGTGTACTTCCCGGCTTTCCCCATGTCGTCTTATTTATTATCGCGTTTGTTTTGGCATTTGTCGGATGGCGAATTCTCAAGGCTGAACAACTGTACAAACAAACTGCAAAAGAAAAGCAAGCAACGCAAAAGCAAGGAGGGCAGCAGCGCGGCGGTTCCGGAGGAGAACCTGCGCAGGGAGAAATTGCGCCCATCGTACCGCTCGATCCGCTGTCCTTGGAATTGGGTTATGCGTTAATTCCGCTTGTCGATAAGGACAAAGGTGCCGAACTGCTTGAACGTATTACAAGAATCCGGCGGGAAGCGGCGCTTGACCTCGGTTTGGTTGCCCCGCGTATCCGTATTATCGATAATATGCGGCTTGAACCGAGCGAATACTGTTTTAAGATTAAGGGTGTCGAAGTGGCGCGGGGCAAGATCCGCATGGGCTGGTATCTCGGAATAAATCCCGGCGGAGTTTCGGAAGAAATACCCGGAGAGCGAACCGTCGATCCTACCTTCGGTTTGCCTGCCGTGTGGATATCCGAAGAAAACCGCGACCGCGCCGAACGCGCCGGTTACACGGTGGTAGACCCGCCGGCAATTATCGCAACACATCTTACCGAAGTGATTAAAAAACATGCTGCCGAAATCCTCGGACGGCAGGAAGTGCAGGGTATTATGGATGCGCTGCGCAAAGACTATCCGGCGGTTATCGATGAAGCGGCAAAGGTGTGCAGCCTCGGCGAGGTGCAGAAAGTTCTGCAGGGGCTTTTGCGTGAACAGGTGTCTATTCGCAATACAATCGTTATTTTGGAAACGCTTGCAGACTTCCGCCCCATTACATCCGATGTTTCTCTTCTTGTTGAAAAGGTACGGCAGGCGCTCGGCAGGCAGATATGCTTGCAGTATGCCGATGAAAATAAAACACTCCATGTGCTGACTGTTGAACCTGCACTTGCTCAAAAAATTATCGACAGTAGAATAGATACGGTGAATGGGCCGATGGCGGCTCTTGAACCTTCCGAGCAGCGGATGTGGATACGCTCGCTTATCCAAGCGGTTACGACCGTGCAGAAAAACGGTTTCCTTCCTATTGTACTTGCGCCCGAAGCATCCGCCCGTATTTTGATTAAAAATTCAACCGATAGGGAAATTCCCGATCTTGTTGTGCTGTCCATCCCTGAAATTGCGAAGGATATACAGGTTGAAGTTATCGGTGAGATTAAATTGGAACAGGACAAAAACTAATGGAACTTTTTGTTGAGCAAGATTCGACGTATGACAAATGTGTAAAAAAGATTACGAAAAAACACGGCGACGACTTTACCATCTGGAGAAGGAAGGATGCTAAAATCAGCCGGCTTTTCGGACTTTTAGAAAAAGATGTGGTAGAAGTAACGTTTACGGTAAACGATAAAATGTCGCAGCGTCCGTCTTTGCTTACGGAACAGCAGCCCCCTGCTAGACCGGCGCCCAGACTAACCGGTGCGAGTAATTTGAACGACGAAGAAGAACGGCTTAAAATCGTAACACGGTATGCAAGCAAAAATCCTGCTGCTGCGGATGAGCTGCGTCAATATGTCAACCTTACACCGAAAAAAAATCCGGAAAAAAAAGCTGCCTCCGCGCCTACGCCGGAACAAGAAAAGTCTTTGGACAAGCTGGCGGAGACGGTTGAACGGCTTGTGGCGGAAATGGAAAAAAAGAATGCCGCGCAAACTGACGTTGAGCACACGCATATTGTTAAAGTACAAAAACTACTTGAAGAAAACGACTTTTCTCCTTCCTACATCAAAGAGCTTTCCGCCCGCCTTAAAGACGAGCTCAGCTATACTGAAATCGAAAATTTTTTGACGGTGCAAAAAAAGCTTTTTGAACTGCTTGCCGAATCGATCAGCATTAAACCTGCTGATGATCAACCTAAAACACGGGTGGTTTTATTGGTCGGGCCTACGGGGGTAGGAAAAACGACAACGCTTGCAAAAATCGCCGTACAGTATATCCGCAAAAATTCCGAACATCCGCTGCGTGTTAAAGTTATTACGATTGATAACTGGCGTATCGGAGCTGCATACCAGATGAAGCGTTATTGTGAATTGATGGGGATTCCGCTGATGGTTGCCTCGAATCCTGCAGAGGTACGTAAATATATGGCATTGTACCGCGAAGAAGCGGATGTTATTTGCATCGATACAATCGGCAGAAGTCCAAAAGACCGCGAGAAAATTTCCACGATGCAGAATTATTTTGCCGAATTAGGCGATGATGCGGAAGTTTATCTGACGGTATGTGCCGGAACGCGGATAAACGACATTCGGGAAATTATGAAAGAATATGCGGTCTTTAAATATAAGTCGCTGATTATTACAAAGTTTGATGAAACCTCATATATCGGTAATTTATTCAGTATTATTTCCGAAACTAATATACCGATAACGTATATAACCGCAGGACAGGAAGTCCCGCAGGATTTTATGCTTGCCGATATCGAAACCTTCTTAAAAAAATTGAAAGGTTTTTCGGTAGACGAGGAATATATCAGTCAACTCTGTAATAAAGATAGAGACCGGCTTCTCAAGGTTTCTGCCGTGTAGAAGCTCGGAACACAATCAATCCGATACAAACTCAAAATGTGGAGAAAAAATGGGTGATCAAGCTGATGGATTACGTCTCTTAATGAAAGAAATACATAACGCGGCCGACAATGCCGGTGCAAGTCACGATACGGCGCAAAAGACCCGTATTATTGCCGTTACCAGCGGAAAGGGCGGGGTAGGAAAAACCAATGTCGCAACCAATATGGGTATTGCGTATGCGCAGATGGGGAAAAAAGTTATCGTTCTCGATGCCGACCTTGGGCTTGCCAATGTCAATGTTATTATGAATATCATTCCGCAGTATAATTTATACCATGTCATTAAAAAGCAAAAGAAATTATCGGAAATTATTATCGACACCGAATACGGCATTAAACTGATTGTCGGGGCTTCCGGCTTTGCAAAGATTGCGAATATGGCTGAAGCGGAACGCAATGAATTTATTAACGAAATGTATACGCTTTCCGATGTCGATATTATTATTATCGATACGAGCGCAGGGGTGTCTAAGAACGTACTGAGTTTTGTTGCCGCTGCCGATGAGGTGGTTATTATA
>CAUVKE010000237.1:0-3282 GCA_963552415.1 uncultured Treponema sp. | reverse complement strand
CGCAATCGGTTCGGCAATTGCCCAGCCGACCTTTCCGAGTTCTTTCCGCTCCTCGTTCATCGCAATAACGGCATCTGCAAGTTCATTACGTACCGCTGCGTTTTGCTCAAGGAAGAGCCGGATTGCCGTTTCCGGTTTACCCATCCGTCCGGTTGCGTTGATAACGGGGGTAATATTCCACGCAATATCGTTGGTGCCGATGTGCTTACCGATAAGCCCCTGTTTTATCATCAACTCGGAAAGACCGGCACGCGGCGCGGCATTGATGGCTGCTAAGCCTTGCTTTACCAATATCCGGTTTTCTCCGGTCAGCTGCATCAAGTCTGCGAGCAGCGAAAGCGCGACGAGTTGTAACTCACACTTTTCTTTTTCACCGTACATATTATGCGCTTGTTGAACAAGCGTAATAAAGATATTGAAAAAACCGTCGAGTTCGGACATCGGCGTATCGTTGTACTTGCCAATCCGCGATAAATTCTTTAAGCGCAAAAGACTCATCTCGGCAAGCTGAGGGGCAAACTTTGCGCATTCAAGTCTAAAATCGCTCACATAAAACTCAACCGACTTACCGAACACTTTTTCCAGCTGCTTGAGCTGCAAGTCTTTATCCCAGACAAAAATCTGCTGCCCTTGCAAAAATCGGCCGAGCCGCGTATCTGAAAACGGAACCATACCGGGGATAATCGTTTCGGTGATTCGAGCTGTTTCAACTAAATTGACGGTATGGATCGCTTCCACTGCAAAGGCATCGTTGACGGGGCGGACATTCAATAGGCAAATCTGCTGTTTATAAATGTCGAGAAGTCCGAAGCGCAGGGCGGTAACCACCTTCCACGCCGTAGCGCATCCCGAAAGATGTTCGTTAGGATAGCCTGACCCCGGCACCTTACAGTTAATGATGACTGCGGCATCGGGAAGCGTATCCTGCGGGGTGTGATGATCGATGACGATAACATCAATTCCTTTCTCCGCAGCGTAGGCGACTTCTTGAATATTGGAAATACCGCAGTCTACGGTAATGATGAGGGTACCGCCGTCGGCTTCATGCGCATCCACCGCCTCGCAGGAAAGTCCGTACGGTTCGTCGCCGGTAGGAATACGCCATGTCGTCGGGATACCTAAATCGGTAAGCGCTTCGTAGAGTACGGTAACGGCAGTGATCCCGTCCACATCGCGGTCTCCGAAAATAAGTACCCGCTCCCCTTCTTCCTTCGCATCGAGAATCCGGTCAACGGCATCCTCCATATTTACAAAAAGAAAGGGATTGTGCACATAGCGCAGATCGTTTTCAAGGTGAAAAAATGCCTCGCTCCCTTCGGCAATACCGCGCCGCAGCAAAATAGACGCGACGAGCGGAGTGCAGCCGTATTGCTGCGCCATGGAGCGGACAACACTCGGGTCTATATCTTTTTTTTCCCAATTCACTGTATGGTACCGGCTGCGCGGCTATAAGTCGGCCGCAGAAATTTCTTTAAATACCAGCGGACGCAATTGCGGCTTTTCCGCTGCATACCGTATCGCTGTTTTTATCATATCGGAAGCGGCGGGAAGACACTCCGCATCCTTGCCGTACACGTCCATGATGAGGTCGCCTTTTTTTACGGCATCACCTACGTGCTTATGCAGAATCATACCGGCATCGGGACACACCGCATCGGTGGTTTTATTACGGCCGACCCCAAGATTGACTCCGGCAATACCGATTTTGAACGCATCGATATCCGCGATAAAACCGTCCTGTTCCGCTTTAATGCGGCAGGTGTGCGGGCTGCGGCGTTTTCCGCATTCGGCAACAAACTGTTCTGCATTGCCGCCTTGCAGCGTAATGTTTTCTAAAAACAGCTCAAGCGCCTTGCCGCTGCGAAGCGCCTCTTGCGCTTTTTGAATACCTTCTTCTTTTGATGCAGCCTTATGACCAAGCACGAGCATCCAGCCTGCAAGCTGTAATGTTAAGTCGGTTACATCCTGCGGCCCTGTACCTTTCAGAACATTGTAGGTTTCTTCCATTTCCAAGAAGTTACCGACTGCATTTCCTAAGGGCTCATACATATCGGTTATCATCGCGATAACTTTTTTCCCCATCGCGGTGCCGGTACCGACAAGGCTCTTTGCGAGCGCTTCGGCTTCGGGCAGCGTTTTCATAAAGGCGCCGCTTCCGCATTTTACATCGAACACCAGCGCTTCGGCGCCTTCGGCAACCTTCTTGGAGAGAATACTCGCCGTAATGAGCGGCACCGATTCAACGGTTGCAGTCACATCACGCAGGGCGTAAATCAGCCGGTCGGCGGGAACAATCTCTTTTGTCTGCCCCGTCATTGCAAAGCCGATTTTTTTAATATAATTTCGGAATTGTTCAACGGAAAGGCCGGTCTTATATCCGGTAATCGATTCAAGTTTATCGAGCGTACCGCCGGTGTGTCCAAGCGCACGGCCGCTCATCATCGGGACTTTCACCCCGCAGGCAGCAACAATAGGGGCCAGCGGCAGCGAGAGTTTATCCCCTACCCCGCCGGTGGAGTGTTTATCGACAAAGGGACCTTCAATCCCCGACAAGTCCATAACCGCTCCCGAATGCAGCATGACGTCGGTAAGAACGGCGGTTTCATCAAACGTCATACCGTTAAAATAAACCGCCATCAGCCATGCGGACATTTGATAGTCGGGAATCTCTCCGGCCACATATCCGTTCACTAAAAAGGCAATTTCTTCCCGAGAGAGCGTTCCCGCGCCGGTTTCCTTAAACCCGCGCTTTTTCATAATGATATCAACTGCACGCATAGTTTTTCTTCCTTGAATACAAAATATACCGAAATCGGTAAACGGGAGAATGCCCCTTAGTTGAACGCTTTACGCCACGCGGCGGGGTTTCCCGGGCCTACCCATTTATTGAGCGCAAAACCGTTCCGTAAACTTAACGTGATAAATTTCTTTGCGCGGAGAGCGGCTTCATACGGTTCAAGTCCGAAGCCTAGCCCCGCAGTAATTGCAGCGGCAACGGTACAACCGCAGCCGTGAGTCCATTCGGTTTTGATCAATTCCGCTTCAAGATGCCGGAACTCCTTGCCGTCGTAAAAAACATCGATGGAAGTTTCCGCATCTTTCAACTTGGAACCGCCCTTAATGAATACATACGGAGCGCCCATATCGTAAATCCGTTTTGCAGCCTCTTTAATTTCTTCCAACGTCGAGGGCGTATCGACATGGGCAATCTGACCGGCCTCAAACACATTCGGCGTAATAATTTTTGCAAGTGGCAACAGTTTTTTAATCAACAGCTCATTG
>CAUVKE010000236.1:0-3314 GCA_963552415.1 uncultured Treponema sp. | reverse complement strand
CTTCGATAGCAATAAATTAACCGCACTCAATGTGCAGGGCTTACCGGATTTGGAATTGCTGGACTGCAGGAACAATAATCTTACCTCACTTGACGTGCACGGCCTAACCTCCTTGAAAAACTTGGACTGTGCAGGTAATATTGAGCTTTCCGATCTTAACATACAGGGTGCCGCTGCTTTGGAGGAACTGTCCTTCGGAGGTAAGATTACTACGCTTAATTTGCAGGGCTTTACCGCTTTGAAAAGACTGAGCGTATCCGCCGAACTTACTACACTTGACGTACAGGGATTACTCGCTTTGCAAAGTCTGAATTGCAGCTACAGTAAACTTACTACACTTGACGTACAGGGATTACCCGCTTTGCGAAGTCTGGTGTGCAACTACAATGAACTTACTACACTTGACGTACAGGGATTACCCGCTTTGCAAAGTCTGGAGTGCAGCCACAATAAACTTACTACACTTGACGTACAAGGATTACCCGCTTTGCGATACCTGAATTGCTCGAACAATCAGCTTAATGCCGAAGCTATGCGTACATTGTTGACCGGTTTACCGCAACGCAAAGAAATCGATTTTGCCCAATGTGTTCTTTACAATGTTGACCCCGAAGAAGGCAATCACAAGGATTTTACTTCCGCAAGTGCCTATCCGGCACTCAAACAAGCTTTTGACAAAGCGAAAATCGAAAAACACTGGAAAATGTATAAACGTATAGGGAATAATAATGAGGCGATTTAACGGATCGCGCTAAAATCAGGGCAGCTGTCCAAAAACTGTTACGCAATCCGCTTTGCGGATATGACAAATCATTTCCTTACAGGAAAAGCCGATAGGCTTTCAGTTTTTGGACAGCCCCTTATTACCTGTGAACGGAAATTTTCTCCTTTCAAAAAATAAATTACTAAAAAGTTATAAAATGAAACGCTTTTTTGTTACGGGCGGCATTTTTCAGTATGGTCTGCCTGTGTTATGCGCCGTATAATTTTCAAAATAGTCTGATGCGTTTAGTATCTTCTTTTATTCGTACGAGGGTTTAATACCTGCCGTTCTTCTACCGCCATGGATGGCGGTTGTTCCACGCAGTAGCAATGGGGATGTCCCAAAAGTTGGTTACTTTCGGAACATCCCCGAATGCTCTGCGTCGGGGTTGTTGATTCTTATTTTTTTCTGGAAAAAAATAAAAACCTCGTTTATACTTATAAGTATAACACAGCGCCGAAATCCTAACGCGCTTGTAGATACTTCTCTCGGTTTTTGCAGAATGCACCCATGCAAATATCATAAGGAGGATATATGCCGAAAGTATTATCGATTATCTTGGGAGGCGGAAAAGGAACTCGCTTATACCCGCTCACCCAATCCCGTTCAAAGCCGGCCGTACCGTTCGGAGGGAAACACCGTATTGTCGATATTCCTATCTCCAACTGTATTAACTCAGGTCTTCGGCAAATTTATGTATTGACTCAGTTTAACTCTGCATCGTTGCATCTGCACATTGCGCGTGCATACCGTTTTGACAGCTTTTCAAACGGTTTTGTTGAAATCCTTGCTGCGGAACAAACATTTGAGCATTCGGGCTGGTACGAAGGAACCGCTGATGCAGTAAGAAAAAACTTTACTCACTTTAAAACGCAAGATCCGAAATACTATATCATCCTTTCAGGCGATCAATTATACCGTATGAACTTACAAGATTTCCTAGCGCAGCACGAAGCTTCCGGTGCAGATATTACCATCGCCTGTACGGCGGTCAATCGCCGCGACGCTTCCGGATTCGGCATTATGCAGATTGATAAAAAATCGAAAATCACCGCTTTTATGGAAAAACCCGGCCCCGACAAAAATATCGACGAATGGAAAATCCCTGCACAGTCGGGTATTTCCGTCGCAAGTCCCGATAAAGAATATCTCGCTTCGATGGGTATTTACATCTTTAATGCAAAAGCGATGGAAGAATGCTTGAACAACAGCATGACGGATTTCGGCAAAGAAATTATTCCCGCGTCGATTAAAGATCATAAGGTTTCGGCATTTGTGCATAACGGATACTGGGAAGACATCGGTACCATCCGCAGTTTTTACGAGGCGAATCTCGATCTGACGGAGATTACACCGCAGTTTAATTTTTATGATGCGGAATCGCCGATTTATACTCACTACCGAAATCTGCCGGCTTCAAAAATCAACGGCGCACAGTTGGATCGCGTTACCTGTAGTGAAGGCTGCGTTATCACGTATGCAACGATTAGCCGTTCCGTCATCGGTATTAGAACTATTATCGAATCGGGCAGCGTGTTGGAAGGGGTTGTCTGTATGGGAGCGGACTACTATGAATCCGACAGCAGCAAGGCGGGGGACGAAAAAGCCGACATTCCGTGCGTTGGTATCGGGAGAAACTGTCATATCAGAAAGGCCATTATCGATAAAAATGCACGTATCGGGCATAACGTATCTATCGGTATGGGTGAAATCCCGCCCGACGGCGACTACGGTTATTATCACATTGTCGACCGCATTTACGTTATCACTAAGAACGCAATTATCCCCGACAACACCGTCATTTAACAAAAGAACAGAGCAGACAACCGCTTGGAATATTTCTGATGGCAGAGCATTCGTCAAAACTATACATCTGCGTCTGTAAAAAACGGCGGATATTAAAACCTCCGCACGAATAAAGGTGTTTTTGTTTGACAGATGCAAAATTTGACGGTATACTTTGCCTTATAGGATAATTTTTAGGAGGCCATAATGGCAAAAGTTGAATTGAAAGGTATCGGCAAAATTTACGACGGAGGAGTCCGTGCAGTAGAAAATGCCAATATCGTTATCGAAGATCAGGAGTTTGTTGTATTCGTCGGACCGTCCGGTTGCGGTAAATCGACGACACTCCGTATGGTAGCCGGTCTTGAAGAAATCAGCGAAGGCGATCTCTACATAGACGGTGAACGCATGAACGACGTCCCGCCGAAAGACCGTAATATCGCAATGGTTTTCCAAAACTATGCGCTGTATCCGCACATGACTGTTTATGACAACATGGCATTCGGATTAAAGATACGCAAAGTCGATAAACAGGAAATCGAACGCCGCGTGCACGAAGCGGCCCGTATCCTCGATATAGAAAAACTGCTTGATCGTAAACCCAAGGCGCTTTCAGGAGGTCAACGCCAGCGTGTCGCAGTAGGGCGCGCTATTGTCCGTAATCCCAAGGTATTCTTATTTGACGAACCGCTTTCCAACCTCGATGCAAAGCTCCGCGTTCAGATGCGCGCCGAAATTTCCGACTTGCACAACCGCTTAAAAGCAA
>CAUVKE010000235.1:0-3333 GCA_963552415.1 uncultured Treponema sp. | reverse complement strand
TGAAAGCTTACTCATTGTTATTCCGGTAGTTGCTTCTTTTGTTATTCCATTTATACTTACCTCATTTGCGGCGGAATATAACAATAAGGATGTTTTTAATGCTGTTTTGATGTTTTCAGTTGGAAGTTGTTTTTTGTTTGCTTTATTTTTCTATGTTTTCTTTATACAAAATTTTGAAAAATGGCTACATCTTATTCCTTTACACAATGATTTTAAAGGAATGCCGCTTAAAATACGCTCCGTCCTCACTGCTTTTTTTAGTTTTACCGGTACTATTACTATCGCTCTTGCCCCGATTATAGTTCTTCAACAACTGGCTTCCGTCAAAACGGTTCTTTTGATGAAAACGCTGCCTCTTACCTGTATTGGAATTTTGTTGGGACTTACGGATTTATACTTGCAGACAAACGGTTCCGCATCGAGGATGCAAATTATTTTAAACTTTACGGAAAAAATGACGCAAGGCGATTATACGGAAGAAAAAATCGATATTATAAGCCGCGACGAATTAGGTTTTTTGATGAATGCTCTCAATAATTTTCAAGCCGTTACAGCCAATTTATTAAACAGGATTATTATGGAATCAGGGCTCCTTACAAATCTCGGTCATACGCTTTCAACAAATATGAATCAGACTGCAAGCGCCGTCTACGAAATCAGCGCTAACATTGATAGTGTTAAACAACAAACGCTTACGCAAGCGGCAAGTGTTACGGAAACCGCTGCTACAGTCGAAGAAATAATCCGAACAATAAAACAATTAAACGGCAGTATAGAAAATCAAGTTGAAAGTATCGCTCAGTCATCTTCTGCAATAGAAGAAATGACCGCGAATATCAGCTCAGTAACAAAAACGCTAGGAAAAACGGACGAGACGATTCAAAATCTTGCAGCAGCCACTATTGACGGAAGAGATACGATTGTAAATTCCGTTACCGTAACGCAAAACATTGCAGAAGAATCAGGCGGTTTAATTGAAGCTTCAAATGTTATTCAACATATTGCAAGTCAAACAAATCTTTTAGCGATGAATGCCGCTATTGAAGCGGCCCATGCAGGCGAGGCCGGTAAGGGGTTTGCTGTCGTTGCGGATGAAATACGTAAACTGGCAGAAGAATCCAGCGCTCAAGGAAAATCGATTACCGAAACATTGAAAATTTTAAGTATGCAAATTGAAGGGCTTTCGGATTCCGCTAAAAGTGCGGAAGAAAAATTCGGTCTTATTTTTAATTTATCCGATCAAGTAAAAAACATGAGTCATGAACTTATGAGTTCTATGCAGGAACAAGAACAAGGCAGCCGTGAAATTTTAACTGCCATTAAAACCATCACCGAAGTAACAGCAGAAGTCCAATCCGGTTCCAGAGAAATGCTTCAGGGCGGCGAAGGCGTTGCAGAAGAAATGCAGAAATTGGATAATCTTACCCGTGTACTTACCGATAGTATGAATGAAATGGCCGCCGGAGCCGTACAAATTAATAATGCCGCTCAAGAAGTCAAAGCTATAACGGAAAAAAATGAACAAAGTATTGACGCTTTAGAAAACGAAGTACATATGTTTAAGGTAAACAAAAACCGGACTTAAAGAGTGAAGCGGCATACCCCAACGCAGAGCGTTCGTCAAAACTATACATCCGTGTATAGTTTTGACTGCAAGTTGTGGCTCTGCCGCAACATTACTACTCTGACAGGACGTCAGTGGTTCTAAACAGTATTGAGTTTTTTAATGAAAAACTCAATGTTCAGGAATGAACACGGACGTTCATTCCTGAACGATGCCGTCCGTGGCGGTAGAGAAACGGCGGCATTAAGCCTCCGCACGAATAAAGAAAGAAGCTATCGCGTTCCATTGGAAACGCGCTTTACTCGGCTTTTCCCAAGGTCAGCACCATGCTGTCAGGGATGAGTTCCCCGCGGCAGTGGGGCGCCCCAACGGTGGAAAGCTCCAGTGTGCATATACGGCGGTTTTGCGGTAAGCGGTAGCAGGAGCTGATAAGACCGCATGTTTTTCCCTTGCGGAGCGAAAAATACAGCCGTGTATCATCATCTTCAAAACAGAGCTTTATATCTTCCTTTAGAGGGGCAACACACTTCCAACCCAACAGAAAGACCGTCTGAGCGGATTCTGGCGGAACAGCCAACCGCCAGCGTTTTCCCGTTATAATCGGCCGCAGGGTATAGTAGTCACTGCCCGTATAGCGAAAAAGGTTTGTACAAACGGTCAACCGGAAAGAACCGTCTTTTTCTGCCTGAATAGGGGGAACATGAAACGCTGCTGTTTGACCTTCATCCCTGCCGAAACTGCGCGCGGGCGGAAGAGGGGTTTCGCGCACACTGCGGCCGATCCCCTCTAAGACTTCTTTTTCAAAAGGAATAACCTTACCGGTATTATCCGGCCCGATATTCAGAAGGTAGTTACCGCCGCCGGATACGACACGGCGTAAACTTCCGGTTAATTCGGCAATTTTTTCATCAATGCTGCCGCGTTCCTGCCAGCTTTTATACCCCCATGTTTCTTTATAGATAGAAGCCGGGGTTTGCCATGGGATGTTTAATTCGTATTCATTCACCGGCAATTCGGGCATTGCATTATCCGGGAGCGTAGCAAAGTCGCCCATATCGTTCCATATACGCCCGTTAATCATAATGTGTTTTTGGAGCGAATGTACAAGCGCATACATATCTTGTGATTGTTCGATAGTCGGGTATCCCATATCGAGCCATAATTCGCAAATCTCGCCGTAGTTTGTCAGCAGCTCGGTTAACTGAGCGCAGTTATATTCATGGTGTTTCGGCGGAATACGGTCGGAATTATGAGCGCTTATCGGAAGAGCATCAGGGCAGTGCCAGTCGATGAGCGAAAAATATACTCCGAACGCAAGCCCTTCTTTTTTACAAGCTGCGCTGAGTTCGGCAACGATATCCCGCTTACAAGCCGCATTCATGCTATTATAAGATGTAGTCTTTGTATTAAAAAGACAAAAGCCGTCATGATGCTTCGAGGTAATCACTACATAACGCATTCCGGCAGCTTTGGCAAGGCGGACAATCGATTCCGCATTGAAATCGGGTATGAGAAATTTATGGACTAAAGCTTCATAGTCGGCTTGCGGCAGCTCCCCGTGCGAAAGTATTTGTTCACAATACCCTCTTTTGACGGGAAGCCCCTTCCAACAGCCGCCCGCAAGCGAGTAGAGGCCAAAGTGGATAAACATACCGAATTGCAGGTTTTGCCACCGCTGTATTGCCTGTATTTGATGCTCCGTATATAAACTTGTTTTCATATATCCTCCAAACAGCGTCGGGGTATTCAAACCCTCCGCACGAATAAAC
>CAUVKE010000234.1:0-3336 GCA_963552415.1 uncultured Treponema sp. | reverse complement strand
GGATACTGATAAATCTAAGCCCTGCCGACCAAAAAAAAGAAGGCAGCGGATTTGATCTGCCCATTGCCCTTGCCGTATTGCAGGCAGACTGCGCGCTCGATACACCGGTTATGGTCATCGGCGAGCTGGAGTTATCGGGGCGGGTACGGCCGGTGCGGGGCGTATTGGGCGCCATGATTTCCGGGTCTGCTGCAGGTATCAGATACTTTATTGTCCCGAAAGAAAATGAAGCGGAAGCCCGTATCCAGCAAGGTGTGCGCATATACGGTGTTGAAACGCTTCGGGAAGCATTGGAATGCCTCTATGCGATTGAAACAGAACTTCGTGTGGAAAAAGATAGCGAATCAAACGGAGATGGTAAAAACGGCAACACTCCGGCACAAGAGGCTATCGGCCACACAGGCAACTCGATTTCAGCTGCCGCTTCATGGTCGGAACCGAGTCAAGCGGATGCCGCTGCAAATACGGGCACGGGCGGCTTTTTCGAGGAGGTGTACGGCCAAGCTGAGCTGGTACGGGCTTTGCACATTGCAGCGGCAGGCGGACACAGCGTGCTCGCCTACGGGCCGCCCGGCTGCGGCAAAACGCTGTCGATGCAGCGCTTTGCAAGTCTCCTACCCGACCTTGACCCGAAAACGGCGGAAGAAGTTACCCACATCTATAGCATCGCAGGCCTTTTACCGAGTATGCGCGGTCATGATGTACGGATTAAACGGCCGCCGTTTAGAATGCCGCATCCGAATGCCAGCCTTGAAGGAATGATCGGAGGCGCGGGAAAGTGTATGCCCGGCGAAATCTCCCTTGCGCACGGCGGTACCCTTTTTTTGGACGAGGCCGTACAATTTAAGCAGACGGTGCTGCAAACACTCCGTGCGCCGCTGGAGACGGGAACCGTTACCTTGAGCCGTGCGGGAAGGACGAGTACCTTCCCAGCACGTTTCCAGCTTCTCATGGCGCTTAACTCATGCCCCTGCGGAAATCTCGGCGCCGACGGTAAGGTATGCACGTGTATGCCCGCCGTAGTTGAACAATACTGGAAAAAACTGACAGCTCCGCTGATCGACCGCATCGACTTGCGGATTCCGGTGTTTCCGCCTCAAGCATACGGGCTGCCGGAAAAGCCGTGTTACAATACCGCGGATATGCGTAAAAAAATCGCGGCTTCGGATAACATGCAAAAAGAACGGTACGCCGAATATCTGCGTAAAGGACTAAACGGCGGAGCGGCGGCGGAAATGCTTGTAAGCAAAAAGACGGTAGACTCCGGCCTCGCCGATACTGCGCAATCGGCAGCACAGTTATCCTACAAAAATGTACACCTGACTCCGTCCGCCCTATCGGCATTGTGTCCGCTTACCGGCGACGCGGAGCGCATTTTTACCCATAATGCCGAAAAAAGAGAACTTTCGGGAAGAGGAAGCCACGCGATTTTAAAGATTGCGCGTACCATTGCAGACCTCGCACAGGAAGATGTAATCGCCACGGCTCACATCGAAGAAGCGATCCGTCTCCGTGAATGGAGTTCATTTTTACCGTTTTTCATGCACTAACCATATCCCCCTCGCCTCCCTTTTAAGAGGTCTTTATCGATGCCTTCAAAATCTTGAGGATACTATTTCGACTATAATAGAAAAAAGCGCAGGGATTTTCCAACACAAAAGATACTATCATTCTATTCATCGAAACCAACGTCCAGCAGGTGTACACGAATGTACATCTGTTGAACATTGGCACCCTATCAAAGCTGAAATGAAATAATTTCCGGTTTGATATCAATTATCCTTGCATACTAAACGTAAACCGCGGCCATTGAGAGCACTAAAAGGAGCACCGGAAGTATTAAACCGGTGCCGATACAACGGAGACAGTTGTGCCGTTTGTTTAATCAGTGTTCCCCAAGTACCGCCGCGTGCGGCACGCAAATGGCGACCTGCTTGGGTATCCTGTAGGGGATCTTTACCGTCTTTTGGTGAATCGACAAACCAATCGCTGCACCATTCCTGTACGTTTCCGCTCATATCATACAACCCGTAGCCGTTCGGTAGTTTCTTTTTTACTTCATGGGTTTTATTCCCTGAATTTTTTGCATACCATGCATAGTTTTCAAGCTCGGCTTCGCTATCCGTACCTGCCCATTTATAGTCCTTTCCGCCCTTGGCTGCCTATTCCCATTCGGCTTCCGTCGGCAATCTAAAACCGTTTTTAGCCATATCTATTTTCGTTTTAGCCCACTCATCATTCTTACTTATGGGAATTGCATCAAATGCCGCCGTATTCAAATCGATCGAGGGATTTGAGTAACACGGTTGAAGTCCAAGCTTGAGACTGAGCTTATTACAGAATACTACGGCATGGTACCAGTTTACTTCTTCAACCGGCCGCTTTTTTTGTTCTTCACCTTCGGCAGGAGCCGTATCTTTACCGTTTTTTAGACCGGTATTATCAAAAAAACTCGGATTCTTATCCATCACAGTCATCCACAGTTCCTGTGTAACCACCGTCTCCCCAATCTTATAAGCCGTTAGCGTTACCGTATGCGGCGGATTTTTATCCTGACCTTTAGCCCCAAGAGTCACGTTTGCTACGGCGTCTATGTTTATCATGGTAAATTTTACACTGTCTACATCATATTCATTGCCATTAGGCACTACAGGCGGTTGACTTTCGATCTTCTTGAACTTTACCGTTACCGTTTTATCCGCCGATACAGTGAGCTTTGCACTGTTTTTATTGTCCTTACCCGCTACAACTCCCGTCCACTCAGTTACCTCGTATCCGGTTTCTGCGGTTGCCGTAAACGTAACAGTCTTGCCTTCTTCCACCGTTATCGGACTTATCTTCGTTTCTGCACCGCCGTCAACAGTTGCCGTTAATTTGCCGCCGGTATTGCCTACTACATTAAAAGATACTGTGTAGGTTTTCGGTTTGACTGTTACTTTATTCGGACAGCCGAACAGCACGAGTGAGGCGGCAAGCATTGCCGCCCAACAGAAGCATTTAAGCTTTCCGTGTAAATGAATGTTTTTCATACGAATTCTCCTTTTGCGGATATATTTGTGATACGGATATATAAAAAAAGCGCACAGCGAGGTTTAAACAACCTGCTTTATGCGCTCTTAATGAGAAACGTATAAAAGAAAAAACGATTAGACTTTTTAGAAGGTTTTGTTGTTCGGGGGGGGGGGGGAGGGGGGGAAAAAAAAACTTTAATAAAAAAAGCCGGTTTCCAAAGGTTTTAGCATACCAAAACCCCCTTTATTTTAATTTTTTTTATTAAAAACTTTTTTAAAATACCTTACCTAAATGTATAAAAAAATTAAAACCAAAAAAAAAAAA